>NZ_JAFCMD010000013.1:0-229371 GCF_018130105.1 Bradyrhizobium sp. AUGA SZCCT0160 | reverse complement strand
CGGCAGTGACGGAGTCAACCAAGAACTCGTCTCCGGGGAGATCACGGCATAAGCCGTAAAGCCATTGCGCAGGGAAGGCCGGGTGTTCACCGCTGCCCTGTAT
The DNA here is from genome assembly GCF_018130105.1 of Bradyrhizobium sp. AUGA SZCCT0160. Taxonomy (NCBI): domain Bacteria; kingdom Pseudomonadati; phylum Pseudomonadota; class Alphaproteobacteria; order Hyphomicrobiales; family Nitrobacteraceae; genus Bradyrhizobium; species Bradyrhizobium sp. AUGA SZCCT0160. Next base: position 229,268 of record NZ_JAFCMD010000013.1, on the reverse strand, counting down.
GCTCGTGTGCATTTTGTTTTGTGCAAACCGCACGCGAGACCGCGGGTGCAGCGCGCACCCGGTCTTCCCTGCGCCCTCATATTTCGAGGGCAAGGATTTCTGGCAAAGCTCGGGCGCAATGCGTCGCGAGATCGCGAAACTGCGTTTGGATGAAGGTGCAACCCACAAACACCGCCGTGGTCCCGGCCTTGAGCTCAGATGCGCAATTGCACATCTGAGCTCAAGGCCGGGACGACAAATGGTGGTGGCTGCCCGCGCATGACGACGACAGGATCGAGTGGAGGCGCACTATCCTCCGTCCGACCCGTTGGCTCGCAATGACGCGAAGGAAACGCGGTGCCCAAATCCGCACGGTTCCTATGCCGCAATGCGGGAACCATGACACCGCGCGGACGTTGTGGTCCCATGGCGGACATCATGTCTGCCTTAATTCGGGCCAAAGAAGCTTGGGGCTGGGGCGTTCCGGGTGTTTTTTCATTGGTTCAATTCCCATGGGTGTGCAGCTGACAGGGAAACGTTCGGCAGCGAATGATTCCGCCTCCGCAGCCGTGCGGCAGGACAATGATCGCGTCATCGAAACTTCGATTCCGGCGCGGCTCGATGATTTGCGCTGGAGCGGATTTCATACCCGCGTCGTGCTGGCGCTCGGGATCACCTGGATTCTGGATGGGCTGGAAGTCACGCTCGCCGGCGCCTTGTCCGGTGCGTTGAAGGAAAGCCCGACGCTTCGGTTCTCGAATTTCGATGTCGGACTGGCCAATAGCGCCTATCTCGCCGGCGCCGTACTCGGTGCGCTTGGCTTCGGCTGGCTGACTGACCGGATCGGCCGCAAGAAACTGTTCTTCATCACGCTCGCGGTCTATCTCACGGCGACCGCGGCAACCGCGTTCTCATGGAGCGTGGGAAGTTATGCGCTCTTTAGATTCCTGACCGGTGCGGGTATCGGCGGCGAATACACCGCGATCAACTCGACGATCCAGGAACTGGTGCCGGCGCGCTATCGCGGCTGGACCGATCTCGTCATCAACGGCAGCTTCTGGCTCGGGGCGGCGCTCGGCGCGGTCTGCGCGATCGTGCTGCTCGATCCGGCGTGGTTCGGGCCTGATATGGGTTGGCGGCTCGCCTATATGACCGGCGCTGTCCTTGGCCTCGTCGTGTTCGTGATGCGGATGTGGATTCCGGAAAGCCCGCGCTGGCTGATGATCCATGGCCGTCCCGATGAGGCACACGCGATCGTGGACGCAATCGAGAAGTCGGCGGGGCACGTGCGGGATGAGACGAAGGGCGTCCTGCCGAAGGTCAGATTGCGGATGCGCAGCCACACGCCGCTGCGCGAAGTCGCGCACACGCTGCTGACGGTCTATCGCCAGCGTTCGCTGGTTGGCCTGGTGCTGATGGCGGCGCAGGCGTTCTTCTACAACGCGATCTTCTTCACCTTCGCGCTGATCCTGACCGATTTCTTCAACATCCCGGCCAATCACGTCGGCTGGTACATTCTCCCGTTCGCGGCGGGTAATTTTCTCGGCCCGCTGCTGCTGGGCCGGCTGTTCGACACGGTGGGCCGCCGCAAGATGATCACGCTGACCTATGGCGTGTCGGGCGTACTGCTGGCGCTGTCGGGCTATCTGTTCTCGATCGGAGCCCTGACCGCGCAGACGCAGACGATCGCCTGGATGGTGATCTTCTTCTTTGCCTCGCCCGCGGCGAGTGCGGCGTATCTCACCGTCAGCGAGACGTTCCCGCTGGAGGTGCGCGCGCTGGCGATCGCGCTGTTTTATGCGATCGGCACCGGAATTGGCGGCGTAATTGGGCCCGCTTTGTTTGGTGTGTTGATCGATACGGGGTCGCGCACGAGTGTTTTCGCCGGCTACCTGTTGGGGTCGGCGCTGATGATCGTGGCGGCAGCCGTGGCGTGGCGCTACGCCGTCGCCGCCGAGCGCAAGTCGCTCGAAACTGTCGCACGACCGCTAGCCTTTGTGGAGTAAGATGAGATGAACGAGGATCTGTTGGAAATGCCATTGGAAGATGAGATCGTTGGCGAGGAGGAAGGTGCGCCGGAAACCGTTCCGGTGCCGCGCTCGCTGGTGCCGCATTTGAGCGAAACCGCTATCCTGCTCGACGTCGACGGCACGCTGCTCGAGTTGATGCCGACGCCGCGCGAGGTCTGGGTCCCGCCGGGGCTGTCGAAGACGCTTAACCGGCTGCTGGCCCGCACCAACGGCGCGCTGGCACTCGTCAGCGGCCGCTCGCTCAACGATATCGACCTGATCTTCGCGCCGGAGCAATTCCCGGCCGTCGGCGGCCATGGCGCGGAAATGCGCATCGATCCCGACAACGAATCGGTCGACGCCCATGCGCCGCCGTTGGACAGGGAATTGAAGCGCCGGCTTGCGGCGATTGCCAAGCTCAGCCCGGGAATTCTTCTCGAGGACAAGGGCTATTCACTGGCGCTGCATTATCGCCTGGCGCCGCATGCGGAGAAGGCGATCTATGCCGCGGTGTCGCTGATCAGGGCCGATTTGCCGAACGCGCCGATCGAAGTGCTGCCGGGCAAATGCGTCTGCGAGATCAAGCATTCCGGTTTCACCAAGGCGACCGGCGTGCGCGAGCTGATGACGCGCGAGCCGTTCAAGGGCCGACGTCCGCTCTTCATCGGCGATGACGTCACCGACGAAACCGTGTTTGGCATTATGCCTGATTACGATGGTCTCGCATTCTCGGTCGGCCGCCGCGCGAAAGGCGTGCAGGGACATTTCGATTCGCCGAGTGATGTGAGGGAGTTTCTTGCGCATCTGCTCGATGACGAAAGAGACGCGGCGCGGCCATGATCGGCGCACGATTTTTACAAATCGCGCCGGTTTTAGAACACAGTTCCCTGACGCATCACCACCATCTCGCGGAAAATTTTCTTTTTCGTGAGTTCAGGTGAGTTCCGTCCGAGCCAGCCCGAATTTGGTTTCAATTCGTTGAAACGTTGGCCAGGAACCATATTGATGAATGGTTGTTAATTCGCGGGTGCAGCAACAGGAGGGGACCTGTGAACCTCGTCGTCGTCTCGAACCGCGTTGCGCGCGGAAAACCCAATGAACCCATGACCGGAGGCCTCGCGGCGGCTTTATTGCCCGTTGTCGAGAAATCCGGGGCGATTTGGGTAGGTTCCAGCGGTCGCGTCCGTGACGGGAACCAGAAGGAACCTTTCGCCGAAATTGAAGCATTGGGCGCGGGCGCGCTTGCCATGCTCGATCTGCCGGCGGCGCATTACGGGGGCTATTACGAAGGCTTTGCGAATTCGGCGCTGTGGCCGGCGCTGCATTCCCGCGCCGATCTGATTCGCGCCTCCCAGGAGGATTACGTCAGCTATCGCGAAGTGAACGCCTTCATGGCGCGCGCGTTGCTGCGCTTCAAAAAGCCGGACTCCGCGTTCTGGGTTCAGGACTATCATTTTCTCGCGCTCGGCGCCGAGCTGCGCGATCTCGGCGTGACACAGCCGATCGGTTTCTTCCTGCACACACCGTGGCCGACGCGCTCGGTGATATCAGGCGTGCCGCATCATCGCGATCTGATCGAGGCGATGCTGGCCTATGATCTCATCGGCTTCCAGACCGAGGAGGATTGCGAGAATTTCCTGGCTTACGCGCAGTCAGATCTCGGGCTCGCCGTGCGTGACGGCGTTGTCGTCTCGCGCTATGGCCGGACGCGCGCCGCGGTATTTCCGATCGGCATCGATCCGCAGAAATTCGCCCAGCAGGCCGCCAAGGCGATGACGCATCCCGACGTGTCGCGGCTGCGGCGCAGCCTGAATGGCGAGAAGCTCGCGATCGGCGTCGACCGGCTGGATTATTCCAAGGGGCTGATCAACCGCATCAAGGCGTTCGACCGGATGTGGACGCTGCATCCTCAGCTGTTGCGCACCGTTTCGCTGCTGCAGATCGCCACCCCGTCGCGCGGCGCGATCGAAGCCTATGGCAATCTGCAGAGCGATGTCGCCAAGCTCGTCAGCGACGTCAACGGTGTCCACGGCGAAGTCGACTGGACGCCGATCCGCTATCTCAACAAGGGCTTCGGCCAGGCTGTGCTCGCGGGGCTTTACCGCACCGCGCAGGTCGGCGTGGTGACGCCGCTGCAGGACGGCATGAATCTGGTCGCCAAGGAATATGTCGCCGCCCAGAATCCCGCCGACCCCGGCGTGCTGGTGCTATCGAAATTCGCCGGCGCCGCCAACCAACTCGACACCGCCTTGCTGGTGAACCCGCACGATATCGACGGCATGGCCCGCACTATCTCAACGGCGCTCTCGATGCCGGTGACCGAGCGGCGGATGCGCTGGGAGGCGATGATGGAGAAGCTGCGCGGCGGCACGATCCAGCAATGGTTTGCCGATTTCATCGACGCGCTGCAGGAAAGCCAGCTCGATAGAGGCCCTTTGGGACCCGTCTTGGCTGATGCGCCGACCCGCTGGCCGCTACGCTCCATCAACAATGGCGCGCGGTATCATCATTAAAGCGTTTTCAAGCGAAGTGGCCGCCGGTTCGCGTCAAGAAAACGCGTCAAAAATCCAAAGCCTGCTCTCAGTAGCAATAGGAAACGCCATCCAGCACCGGGCAGCGTGCCCGGCGCGGATCGCTCGGATTCTCCATCGGCGCCACGCCGTTGCCCTTGCCGACGAACACGCCTTTTCCGACGATGACGGACGATTTGTTACCGATGATGACACTCGGATGCGGCGAGGCCAGGTTCGATCGCGTGCCGTCGGCCCAGATGATCGCTTCCCCCGAAAGGATGCCGCGCCTTCCGTCGTCGCAACTCACATCGACGCCCTGACGGGTGCAGGATTGCGCCATGGCGGGGGCCGCGGCGCCTGTAACCAGCGCCGCTGTCAGGGTGGCGAATGAAAGTGCCCGCGCGATCATCATGCCATTCTCCGCCCATGGTTGCCCCATGGTCGTCGGCGATAACCTGATTCCGGTTCAAGGCCCAGCGCCACGCGGTTGCCCCGGCCGACATCAGGGACAAATTATCCAATAAATTCAGACAATTGGGGAAATTTCAGCGCGCGTGTCCGCGGTCCCTTGCAAAATGTGTCCTGCCCCTTCAAGAGAGGGCCTCCGGAGAGATGGCCGAGTGGCTTAAGGCGCACGCTTGGAAAGCGTGTGTGCGGGAAACCGTACCGTGGGTTCGAATCCCACTCTCTCCGCCATACAGGCCAAAAAGTTCTTATTGATCAGTACGCAATTCGCTTCGCTGTTTGGTGGCCCATATTGCGGCCCATACTTCTGATTGCAGCAGAAACGAACATTTGACCTTATGAAAGAAGATCTGCATTCAGCACTGAAAAAATAACAATTGCTCAACGACAGGTGTGTCTTCCAAACCCCACCAACCCCGGGATCTCCTCCCTCTCCGCCCGCAGCGCAAGAAAAGGACCGCTCGTGTTGAACAACTCAAGCGCCCGCCGATGCCTTGTATCGCTCACCATTTTAAATCAATGACTTAGCGGAAGCTTACGGAAAGAAACGGCCGTTCGGGGCCCGTTTTTGCCACAAGCGAGGCGCTCCCCCGAGAACTGCAGAAATCCGCCATTGTCCGCTTCGACCCTTCTGGCCTGAGGCAGGTTTTGTCGCAAATTGGATGGGCTTCGGTAGCAAGAACCCCATTGCTTTGGAATCGGTGCTTTCGAGAAAGTAAAAATTTCAAAATGGCATAATAATCAATGATTGACTTTTAAGTTTGCGGCGGCTAACTATGTCTCGTGATGATTGGAGGGCAGGATGAGACACAGCAAGCACTTCAGCTCGAGGATGAACCAGCGCGGCATTGAAAAGGCGATGGTGGACCTTGTCCTCACGCAAGGACGCTGCGAGCTAGACAAATATATTCTCGACCGGCGCGAGGTTGACCGGCGCCTAGATGAAATCAACCGCGAGCGAGGCTTGCTTCTCAAGGTGCGTGACAAGGGCGGCGTGGTCGTCGTGGCGGACAACGGTACCCTCATCACTGCATACAACCGAATTTGAGAGCGAGCATCGGACAATGAACACCTTGACCAAATTCGACCTTGCCTCCTCTCTCCGCAATAGCCGACTCGGACCGGATCGGACCGCCGGGACGGTGCTTTCCCTAATGCTACTCTGGTCGCAAACCCCAGCATCCAAGCTAAAGGGATTGCCTTCATTCAGGGATGCGTCAGCCGAGTTCATACTCAAAGACCCGTCGAGGGTAGCGCGGACATTGGCTCCCGAACTAAGCGACTCGATCGTAAGCAATTTAGCAGACCATCATTCAAGCGAACTTGAGAGCTTGCGCCGCGCTGTTATGAACGGGCTCGACGCGCATTCTCCCGTAGGAGAGATTGCTGACGCGATCCTTGAACTTTGCGCGCCGTATGCAAGCGTGGCCAGTGAAACTTCCGCTATTTTGATCGCGGTCCTTGATGCCAAGAAAGGATCAAGGGTCAGGTGCGCATTCTCCTACGCAATGCGCACCGCATGGGCCTTGGCGAATGATGTGACCGTTGATCTTGACATCGAGAATGCAGACCTTGCGCCTCTGATTTCGATCCTTGCCGCAGCCTGTGACCGCTCCATCAAGGTTCAAGTGAACACGATCGACTCCGTCGCTCAAGCGACCGACGCCCATGACGCGGCAGAACATGCACTGATCTTTCCGCCAATCGGTATGCGCCTAAGGGTGGATCGCCCATCACTATCGCGTTCAGGCGCCGCCATCGGAGATCAAATCAGCAGCGAATCCCTCGGTGCCCTTTGGGGAGCCCACGCCGGGAAAGGTAGAAATATCGTTGTTGTAGGCAATGGTTTGCTGTTTCGAACATCGAGCAAGGATGCCGCGTTCAAGCAAGACCTGTTTCATGATCACGGGCTGGAAGCGGTCATATCGCTGCCGCGCGGAACGTTTTCGGGCACCGCTATCGCAATGTCGGCATTAGTCTTCTCTGGCGACGGACGGCTTAAAGGTCGCCAGCGCCGCATACGGTTCATCGATGGTAGCGACTCTGCTCTCGACGCTTCCGCGCTCCCCGAACTCCTTGATGGCAAAGAGCGCCAGCACCCCCTATGTGCCGACGCTTCCCTAGAACAGATTTCCGAGACCGGGTTCAATCTGTCCGTAGATCGCTATGTACTCGATGCGGAAACGCGGCGTACCCGTGAGATGCTGAACCGGCAGAAAACGGTAAGGCTTTTCGATCTCGCCGATATACGAAGACCGCAGGCTCTTCCGCGCGAATCTGGAAAGGAATCGACGTTCGAGGTTCGGGAGGCTCTTCTGGCCGACATCGACAATGGTCGCCTTTCCCTGCCCACCAAACTGAGCGAGTTGCCCAGGTCCGCATCCACAAAGATCGAGAGTGCGGTGCTTAGGCCGGGCGACATATTGCTCTCAATCAAGGGCACGATTGGCAAGGCTGCGCTGGTGACTGACAGCGCCATCGCCGAAAGCGATACTGTGCCAATTGTGCCGGGACAATCCTTCGTCATCGTCCGTCTTCGCAAAGGCGGCGCAATCACCGATCCCCGAGCACTGGTGAGTTATCTCCGCTCCCCCCTCGCACAGTCGCTCCTCCACGGCATGGCCGGCGGCACGACGATTCCCAACGTGGCTATGGGAGAGCTGAAGGATATGCCGGTGCCCATTCCAAACGAGCAAGCGCAAGCAACACTTCTCAAAAAGTTTGACGAATACAGTCAAATACTGAGAGATATTGATGTGCTGCGAAGCAGGATGAAAATCACAGAAGACGAAATGTTTAACATAACGCTGAACAGCAAGTAAAAGGGGCGCAGCAGTGCTTACAGGTGAAATTCGCAATCAAGTCGATCAAATCTGGAACGCCTTCTGGTCAGGAGGCGTATCCAACCCGCTGTCCGTGATCGAGCAGATCACTTATCTGCTGTTCATCAAGCGGCTCGACGACCTTCATACACTCGAAGAAAGCAAAGCCCAAACGCTCGGCATTCCGATGGAGCGTCGGATATTCCCGGAAGGGAATGACGAAAAGGGGCGGCCGTATGCCGACATGCGCTGGTCGCGGTTCAAGAATTTCGAGTCGCGCGAGATGATGACGGTCGTCGATGAACACGTCTTCCCGTTCCTCCGCACCCTGGGTGAGGAGGGATCGAGCTATGGCCGTCATATGCGTGATGCCAGGCTCGGGTTCAGCAATGCCGCATTGCTCGCGAAGGCCGTCGAGATGCTCGACAAGATTCCGATGGAGGACCGGGATACTAAGGGCGATGTCTATGAGTACATGCTCGGCAAGATCGCGAGCGCCGGACAGAACGGTCAGTTTCGCACACCACGCCATATCATCCAGCTGATGGTGGAATTGGTTCAGCCGACGCCCGATGATGTGATCTGTGATCCGGCTGCCGGGACCTGCGGGTTTCTTGTCGCTGCCGGCGAGCACTTGCGCGACCACCACGCCGCGCTCTTCCGCAATGAGAAGAAGCGTAAGCATTTCCACGAACGCATGTTCCACGGATACGACTTCGATCCGACCATGCTGCGCATTGGCGCGATGAACATGACGTTGCATGGCGTGGAGAATGCCGATGTGACTTACCGCGACAGCCTGGCGCAGGATCACACCGCCGATGCAGGCACTTATTCGTTGGTCCTCGCAAATCCACCCTTCGCCGGATCGCTCGACTACGAGGCAACAGCCAAAGACCTTCAGCAAATTGTCAAAACCAAAAAGACCGAGCTGCTATTTCTGGCCCTTTTTCTGCGCCTCCTAAAAACCGGTGGCAGAGCTGCGGTGATCGTTCCGGATGGAGTTTCATCTGGCCTTTCGAAAGCTCACCAAGAGATGCGCAGGATGCTTGTGGAGGAGCACAGGCTGGAGGCTGTGATCAAAATGTCATCCGGAGTTTTCCGCCCTTATTCGAATGTCTCGACCGCAATCCTAATTTTTACCAAAACTGGCGTCGGTGGCACCGACAACGTCTGGTTTTATGACATGGAAGCGGACGGATTCTCACTTGACGATAAGCGGACGCCATTGCTCCAGGCTGAAAAGCTCGGGGTTCGTCCGAACTCCGAACTCTCCGAAAGCGACCATGAGCGGAACAACCTGCCCGACATTCTCAGGCGTTGGGGCGAGCGTTTGGGCAAGGAATTAGAGCGCCCTCGCTCCGCTCAGAGCTTTTGTGTTTCCAAAAAGGCAATCGCCCAGACTGAAATCTACGACCTATCTTTTAATCGCTATGTAGAAGTGCCGATGCTCGAAAGACTCCCCGGCGATCCAGCAAAAATGCTTTCAGACTTTAAGTGCATCAATGAGGAAATCCAAGTGTGCCTTAGTTCGTTGCAGGAGTTAGCCAAGTGAAGCTGGCCTCACTAGGAACCATTACCACAATCAACCCACCCGGACCTCAGAAGGGACGGCTAGCCGTTGATGATCTTGTTGATTTTATCCCGATGGCGTCAGTCAAAGAAGATGGCTCTATGGAGGTCTTGGAGCAAAGAAAATACGGCGAGGTGTCCAGTGGGTTTACTCCGTTCATGCGCAACGACATTCTAGTGGCGAAAATCACACCGTGTTTTGAAAACAATAAAATCGCGCTAGCAAGCGTAAGTACTGACTATGCGTTTGGATCGACCGAGTTTCATGTAGTGCGCTGCAACAGCAAGATGTTGAATCCTAAATATTTGGTGCACATCCTCAGGCACGATTATGTAAGGATACTAGGAGAGAGAAAAATGACCGGGAGTGGTGGGCAGCGACGGGTCCCTCAATACTTCCTGGACGAGTTGCAATTACCGCTACCAGACCTTGTAGAGCAAGAGAGGATTTCGTCTCTACTTGAAAAGGCAGATGAACTGCGCCTTCGGCTTCTCAATGGGGCTGCGCGCACCAATGAATTATTGGCCTGTCTAAGAGATCGTGCTTTCAGAGGAGAGTTGTGACCGATGAAAGCGACCGAAGCGAATCTTCTGGCGTTCCTAAAGAAGTCTCCGCAGTTCGTGATTCCGATCTATCAGCGCACGTATTCCTGGACCGCGAAGGAATGCCGTCAGCTCTGGGACGACATCGTGCGCGCTGGGACAAATGATGCGATCCGGGTGCATTTTATAGGCTCGATTGTCTACATCGAGTCGGGCCTATCCCAGGTTTCCCATCAGGCCCCGTTGCTGGTCATAGACGGTCAGCAGCGTCTGACGACCGTGACGCTGCTTTTGGCCGCCTTGGCCAACGCGCTGGGGGATACGGAACCGGCGGACGGTTTCTCGTCGCGGAAGCTGCGCAACTACTATCTCGTCAACCCGGAAGAAACCGGGGAGCGGCACTACAAGCTGCTGCTTTCGCAGACTGACAAGTCTTCGCTGACGGCCCTCGTTGCGAGCAATGAGCAGCCCGCCGAGCAGTCCGTTCGCGTGACGCAGAATTTCGAGTTCTTCGAGGAACTGATTGCGGCGCGCAAGGTCGACCTTGAGTCTATCTGCAACGGCCTGGCGAAGTTGATGGTCGTCGACATCGCCTTGAGCCGCGATCATGACAACCCACAGCTCATCTTCGAGAGTATGAACTCGACCGGGCGCGAGTTGAGCCAGGCCGATCTCATTCGCAATTTCATCCTGATGGGCTTGGAGCCCGGCGTTCAGACCCGGCTGTACGAGCAATTCTGGCGGCCCATGGAAGTGGCGTTCGGGCAGGAAGCCTACAACACCCATTTCGATGCTTTCATGCGCCATTACCTAACGGTGAAGACCGGCGACATACCGCGCTTGGATGAAGTCTATGAGGCCTTCAAGGAACACGCGCGGTCGCCCGAAACGGCGGCGGCGGGCGTGGAAGCGTTGGTCAAGGATATTCGGGATTTTGCGCGGTACTTCTGTGCAATGGCCCTTGGGCAAGAGCCCGACAATGATCTGAAGCTCGCGTTCCATGACCTTCGCGAGCTGAAGGTCGATGTGGCTTACCCATTCCTTCTGGAGCTTTACCACGACTACGCGGGGGCGCTTCTGCCCAAATCAGATCTGGTGAATGCGGTGCGGCTCGTAGAAGCATACGTGTTCCGTCGCGCAATCTGCGCCATTCCGACGAACTCGATGAACAAGACTTTCGCCACATTCACGAAAGCGCTCAAGAAAGACCGATATCTGGAGAGCATCCAGGCTCATTTTCTTACCATTCCCTCGTATCGCCGCTTCCCAGGCGATGACGAGTTCCGGCGCGATCTGCAAACCCGTGACCTCTATCACTTCCGCAGCCGCAGCTACTGGCTTCGTCGCTTCGAGAATCACGGTCGCAAGGAGCGCGTCCCGGTCGATGAATACACTATCGAGCACATCATGCCTCAGAACGAGGTGCTTTCAGCCGATTGGAAGAAGGCGCTTGGTTCGGAGTGGGAGCGCGTTCACCAGACGTGGCTGCATACGCTCGGCAACCTTACGCTGACCGGGTACAATTCGGAATACAGCGATCGTCCATTCCTGGAGAAGCGGGACATGGAAGGCGGCTTCCGTGATAGTCCGCTGAAAGTCAATGCAGGGCTCGGAAAGCTGGAAAGTTGGAACGAGGACGCCATCAAGAAGCGTGCCGAGAAACTTGCAGCGCTTGCGCCTGACGTTTGGCCTGCCCCCGCTCTTTCCGCAGAAATCCTCGCGGCGTACCGGCCAAGTGTGGGGGCACCGACCAGTTACACCATCGAGGATCATCCGCATCTTCTCACTCCAGCGATGCGGGAGTTGTTTGAAGCCTTCCGCACGGAGGTGCTCGCCCTCGATCCATGCATCGGCGAAGAGTTTCTCAAACTTTATGTGGCCTACAAGGCGGAAACCAATTTCGTTGATGTCGTGCCGCAGGCGAAACAGCTTCGCTTGTCCCTCAACATGGAATTCCCGGAGATCAGCGATCCGCGAGGCTTGTGCAAAGACGTTGCCGGCCTCGGGCGATGGGGTAACGGCGATGTTGAGGTGCGCCTTAGCAGCTTGAAAGAGCTGCCCTACGTAATCGGACTGGTGCGCCAGTCGCTCGAACGCCAGCTCGGAAATGGGGGCGATGCATGAGCCAGTTTGGCTTCCTCCAGTCCGAGTATGCGCCAGTCTTCGATCACGCACGGAAGGCCGAAAGCGCAGCACTGTCCGATCCACGAGCGGCGTGTTTCTACGCGCGGCTCGCGTTGGAAACGGCCGTCAAATGGATGTATGAGCGCGACCGTGCGCTAAAGTTGCCATACGATACTACACTCTCTGCTCTGATTCACGAGCCGACCTTTCGCAATGTCGCCGGAAACGCGCTCGTCGCCAAAGCGCGGATCATCAAGGATCACGGAAACCGGGCGGTGCACGATACGAGGCCGGTGGCGCAGCAGACCGCTGTGACGACGCTGCGGGAGCTTTTTCATTTCAGCTACTGGCTGGTTCGTACCTATGCAAAGGGCACAAAGCCCGAGGCTGGGCTTCAGTTTTCGGCAGACGCTCTGCCCAAGACCACTCTGGTCGAGGCGACCACGCTTGCACGGCTGCAGACGCTCGCTCAGAATTTCGAACAGAAAGCAAAGGCGCAGGAACAGGCTGAGGCCGCGCGGCTTCAGACAGAGCAGGCGCGGGGCCAGCTCGAAGCCGAAATCAAAAAGCTTCAAGACGAGATTGCAGCCGTCAAGAAGGCAAACCAGGCAGCACCGGATACTCACAACTACAACGAAGAGCAGACGCGGGACGCCTTCATCGATCTGCTCCTACATGAGGTTGGGTGGCCGCTCGATCAACCGCGCGACCGGGAGTATCCCGCCAAGGGCATGCCGAACAATGCGGGAGAGGGCTTTGTTGATTACGTACTGTGGGGCGATGACGGCAAACCGCTGGCATTGGTCGAAGCTAAGCGCACCAAACGCGACGCCCGCGTGGGGCAGCAGCAGGCGAAGCTCTATGCCGATTGCCTTGAGAAGGAGTTCGGACGCAGGCCCGTCATTTTCTACAGCAACGGCTACGAGCACTGGATTTGGGACGATGCGGGGTATCCGCCCCGCGCGGTGCAGGGCTTCCTGAAGAAGGACGAGCTGATGCTTTTGCATCAGCGCCGGACAGGCCGGAAATCTCTCAGCGCTACGGATGTGGATTCAACAATTGTCGAGCGCTTCTATCAGACGCGCGCGATTCGACGCATCGGCGAGGCGTTTGAGCAGGACAATGAGCGGAGGGCGCTGCTCGTCATGGCGACTGGTTCGGGCAAAACCCGCACCGTCATCGCGCTTATTGATCAGCTGATGCGCGCGAACTGGGTCAAGCGCGCGCTGTTTCTTGCCGACCGCGTGGCGCTCGTTAATCAGGCGGTTGGTGCCTTCAAGGCGCACCTGCCCCATTCCGCTCCCGTCAATCTTGTTACCGATAAGCAGACGGAAGGGCGCGTTTACGTTTCGACTTATCCGACAATGGTCGGGCTAATCGACGATTTGCAAAACGGTGTGCGCCGTTTCGGGCCGGGCCATTTCGATCTGATCGTAATCGATGAAGCGCATCGTTCAGTCTATCGTAAGTATCGCGCGATCTTCGAGTATTTCGACAGTTTTCTTGTCGGACTGACCGCTACGCCCAAGGATGAGGTCGATCGCGATACCTATTCGCTTTTCAATCTGGAACGCGGCGTCCCTACGGATTCTTATGACCTGGAGGAGGCCGTTGCGGACGGATTCCTCGTGCCGCCGAAGGCGGTTTCGGTGCCGCTGAAGTTCCAACGGGAAGGCATCAACTACGACGACCTTTCGGATGAGGAGAAGGAAGCCTGGGACGCACTTGAATGGAGCGAGGACGGCCAGATACCCGACCGAGTCGATTCTTCCGCCATTAACAAATGGCTCTTCAACGCGGACACCGTAGACAAGGTGCTTGAGCATGTGATGACCCATGGGTTGAAAGTCGAAGAGGGCGACCGGCTCGGGAAGACGATCATCTTCGCGAAAAGCCATGATCATGCGGTGTTCATTGCCGAGCGCTTCGATGCGAATTATCCGCACCTCAAGGGGCATTTCGCGCGAGTCATCGACTTCAAGACCGAGTATGCGCAATCGCTCATAGATGACTTTTCGAATCCCGCGAAGGCCCCGCACATCGCCATATCCGTCGACATGCTCGACACCGGCATTGACGTGCCGGAGGTCGTCAATCTCGTATTCTTCAAGATCGTTCGGTCCAAGACGAAATTCTGGCAGATGATCGGGCGCGGCACACGCCTTTGTCCGAATCTGTTTGGTCCGGGACAGCACAAGGAACACTTCCTTGTATTCGATTTCTGCCAGAACTTCGAATTCTTCAATCAAAACCCGAAGCTGACAGAAGGTGCGGTCGGCGCGTCACTGAGCGAGAAGCTGTTCATTGCAAGAGTCGAACTCATCGGCGAAATCGATGAGAAGCCGCAGGACGAGGGAGGCGGGGCGCTCGTGGAGCTCCGGCAGTCGGTCGCCACACAGCTATTTGACGAAGTGTCGGCGATGAGTATCGACAACTTCATCGTCAGGCCCAAGCGGCGTTTCGTCGAAAAATTTCAGGCGAAGGAGGCTTGGGACAAGCTGAAGGCAGAAGATCGCCATGAGCTGGCGCACGAAGTTGCCGGGTTGCCGAGCGCTCTGGTCGATGACGACCTCGCGGCCAAGCAATTCGACTATCTGGTGCTTCTCTCGCAGCTCGCACTATTGCGGGCCGATCCCGCGTTCGTGAATTACCAAGCCCGGATCATGGGAATCGCAGGAGCGCTTGAAGAGCTGTCGAATGTACCGATGGTTGCAGCAGAAATGACGCTGATCCTGGAAGTCCAGACTGACGAGTATTGGCAGGACATCAATCTGCCGATTCTTGAAATATTGCGCCGACGCCTGCGCAAGCTGGTCAAGCTTATCGAGCCGGGTGAACGCAAAATCGTCTATACAGATTTTGAGGACGAAATCGGCTCATCCGTGGATGTCGTGCTGCCGAATATCGGCTCCGGCACGGACAAAGCACGGTTTCTTATGAAGGTCAGGCATTTCCTCGAACAGCACAAAAGCCATATCAGCATTCAAAAGCTGCGTCGCAATGAGCAGCTGACGCCACAAGACCTTGCCGAGCTTGAGCGCATGTTCTTGGAGGAGGCTGTCGGTGATCCCACCGATCTTGATCGCATCCGTCAGGAGGGCGGACTTGGTCTGTTCGTCCGGTCGCTTGTCGGGCTTGACCGTGAGGCGGCGAAGCAGGCTCTTGCGACATTTCTTGACGGCAGAACTCTTTCCGCCAATCAAATTGAATTTGTCAATCTGATCGTTGACTATCTAACGGATCGCGGGGTCATGGACCCACGCCGTCTCTATGAGAGCCCATTCACCGATCTTGATGATCAAGGCGCCAGCGGCGTGTTTCCAGCTGCCGATGTAAAAGTTCTGATTCACGTTTTGGATGACGTACGTAGGAAGACGGCAGCGGCATGATCGCCGGTTTTCATGCTTTCGCTTCGGCCAGGGCTTCAGTGAACGCATCATCGTTCGCGACGAGGATGGGAACTTCCTGCGGATCGTCAAATGCATCCGCAACGTCCAGACGTAGTCGCTTTTGGAAATAGTAAAGGTGAGCTTTGCGCACCGGAACGCAAACGCGGCAATCAATCATATTGTAGTCCTGAGCGATGACTTCTTGTTGCGTCTTGCTAAGCGCCGGATTGGGCTTGAGAATCACATCGAAGAAGTCGTTCCACAAAGTGTCATCGGCAGCATCAGCACCGGGAGCGCCATCGATGCCAGCGCCGAGGCAACGAGATAAAAGGAAATCCTTGAATTTTCTGTCGATATGACAGTGCGCGCGCACATGCCATCGCAGACCATCGTTGGCGAGGGCGTGAGGTGTGATCCATCGCCATTCCGGATTTGATCGTGCCGGGTTCATCGACTGATAATGGATTTCCAGTGACCGTTTACGCCGGATCGCAGCAACAATCGAACGCAGCACATTGGCATCGACGCGCCGATGGGGAACCGGCATCGCGTCGAACTCCGGCAGATGAGATAACCAGCTTTCCTCCGGCTGCACTATCCGATCGGCAATCGACCGAAGCTGGGCAAGATAGCGGTCGGCTTCCGGCTTCAGGAACACAGGCCTGAACTTCGGTGCCGCAAAGTACCGCTTTTCGCTTTTGTCGTAGAGCAGATTTCCAGGAGCCTTCTCCTCATACAGGCTGAGGTCCTTGGACGCCTGGGGTACCGAAACCCCAAACCTTTTCATTATGTCAGCACGATTGATGCCGCCCTCCCAAAGGAGGCGAAACTCAATGAATTCCAATCGCTTTTCGACGCCCCAGCGCAGATCGGCTGCTTCTTTGCCCATTTCGTCCCGGCTGTGGATGCGAATAGAAACTATATTGACCGCGTAACACGATCAGTATACTTTCTACACTAATCGACGGAGAATCGTCAACGGCGAATTTTAGCCACAACGGGCCCGCAGGCCCGAACAAGGAGTTATTTAAATGCTTGCGAAAGTTCACTTTTTCCCTCTCGGCAATGCCGACACGCTCCGCCTCGACCTCGCAGACGGGCGCAAGGTGCTGGTCGATTACGCGAACATGCGCTGCGCCGATGACGTCGACGACCTTCGCTGCGATCTCCCCGAGGAGTTGCGGCGCGATCTCGCAAAGGCGCGGCGCAATCACTTCGACGCCGTCTGCATCACCCATCTCGACGACGACCACTGCTGCGGCTTCGCCGAATTCTTCTGGCTTGAGCATGCCAAGGTCTACCAGGACGACGACCGCGTGCGGATCACCGAGCTTTGGGTGCCTGCCGCGGCAATCTGCGAGGAAGGGCTCGACGGCGACGCGCGGCTGGTGCGCGCGGAGGCCATTCACCGGCTGAAGCAAGGCAAGGGCGTCCTGGTGTTTTCCCGTCCCGAACGGCTCAAGGAGTGCTTCGAGAAACTCGGCATCGACTTCGAAAGCCGCAAGCATCTGATCGTCAACGCCGGCAAGCTCGTGCCGAGCTACACCAAGGAAGGCCCGGCACAGGCCGAATTCTTCGTCCACAGCCCGTTCGGCTGGCGGCAGGACGAGCAGACAGTGATCGATCGCAACCAGGATTCCATCGTCATGCAGGTGACATTCCGCGAGGGCGGCAACGACACCTACGCGATCCTCGGCTCGGATGTCGACTACGGGAGCATTTCGACGATCGTGCAGGTGACCCGCGGGAAGGGCAACGACGACCGGCTGCTCTGGGATTTGATGAAGCTCCCGCACCATTGCTCCTATCTCTCGCTCGGTCCCGGCCGCGGACCGGACGAAACGAAGGCCGTCCCCGAAGTGAAGTGGCTGTTCGAAACGCAGGGACGGAGCGGCGGCATCATCGTATCGCCGAGCTGGCCGATCCCGGCGACGGGATCGAAGGAAGATGATGACGTGCAGCCGCCTCACCGGCAGGCCGCCAATCACCATCGCCGCGTAACGAGCAACATCGGCGGCCAGTTCACGGTCACGATGGAGTATCCGTCGAAGGCAAGGCCCGCGCCGTTTGGCTACGAGATCACGGCCTTCGGGATCGCGATGATCATCGCGGCGCCGATGGTCAGCACCTACGCCGCAGCGAGCACGCCGCGGGCCGGATAATGACCATCGAAAACTGGCTGGCCACCTTCAGTGAGACCATTGACAGCTCGGGTTTCCGCATCGCGGAGGCCGGGGCGGTCGCAGAATTCATGCGCCGCTACGGGGCGCCGGTGGGCGTTTTTGTTGAAGGCCGCCGACGAAGGGATCAGGAGCTCGTTGTTCTCGATCTTTTGACGGGCGTGCCGCAGCGCCCCGTCTACCCGATCCGTTCCACCGAGCGCGTCGGCATCCTGTTCGCGCGCGCGAACGCGCAGCCTCTGGTCACGATGCTGCGCGATGACTTCCCCGATACGGAACACCAGCAGCTTGTGCCCGAGGGCTACCCGGTCACGATCTGCATCGACGACCGGCCGTGGGCCGAGGCGCGGCTGACGTGGACGCCGGCAGAACTGATCGAGCGCATCGTGTCGTGGTTTCGGCGGGCGGGGCGCGGCGAACTGCACGACGCCCGCCAGCCGCTCGACCCGGTGCTGATGGGCAGCCCTCTCAGTTTCTTCATTGCACGGTCGGTGCTGGACGCCGGTCCCGCGCAGGACCTTATCGCCGAGCATGATCCGGGCGACGGCGCGATCCTTCGCGTCCGAAAAGCGGACCCGGGCAAACTTCCGTCCACCGCCGAGCCGTTCTGCATCGTCACCTACAAGGTGCCGCCCGAGTACATGAAGCGCCTAAAGTTTGCGCCTCATAGTCTTGCCAGCCTTGCGGCGATGCTCGGCGAGCGCGGAATCAATCTATTCGATGATCTCAGGACGCGGCTTGGCTCCTGGATTGCCGAAGGACCTTCCGCAGCATGGCGTCTCCATGGCCGCTTTGCCGTGAGCGTGGAAATGCCGGTCGTCTCGCCGCGCGGCGTGCAGCAGGACGGGCTGGATCACCGCGCCTTCGTCACCGCGCGCAGCGCGGGCGACATCGCCGTGGCGCTTGGCTTCGCGCAGCCGTCGCAAGGACTCGGGGCTGTCGGCTACGTGAAGATGATCGGGGCGACGACCCCAGACGAAGCGGCTATCGCGGCCATCGAGGTACAGACTGCCGAAGTGCATCTCGCGTTCGAGGCTGACTTCGCGGCGCGGCTCACGGGCCGCAGCGCACCCGACGAGAGGAACGCGGTTCTGGCCGGCGCGGGCGCCATCGGCTCGCACGTTGCCGATGCGCTTGCGCGCGAAGGTCGGTGTCGCTGGACGGTGATCGATGACGACCGGCTCCTGCCGCACAATCTTGCGCGTCACATCGCGCGGGGAGACGCGGTGACCCGCCCCAAGGCGACAATCTTGGCCGATCACATCAACCTCACTCTTGCCGGGCCGCCGCGCGCGAGCGCGATCCCGGCCAATCTCTTCGCGGAAGGAGACGAGGGCGCTGCTATTGAAAGCGCGCTTCGCGGCGCGGACCTGATCATTGACGCGACGGCCTCCGTGGTCGCCGCGCGGCACATCTCGGACCATGCGACGCCGGGCCGGCGGGCGAGCGTGTTCTTCAATCCGGCAGGCGACGCGGCGGTGCTGCTCGCAGAACCTGCGGACCGCGCCCTTACCTTGCGCGACCTTGAAGCTCAATATCTCGGCCTTGTGCTGCGAACAGAGCGTCTTGCCGATCATCTCGGCAGGCAGGCTGAAACCATCGCCTACACCGGCGCGTGCCGCGCCATTACCAACCGGATTCCGCAGTCGCAGGCCGCAATCCTGAGCGGCCTGACAGCTTCCGGTCTGACCGCCGCCATCGACGGTCAATCGGCGGCGATCCGCGTCTGGACTCTCGCGCCCGACGGCGGGGTCAGGATAGAGACGATGACGCCCGAACCGGTCACGCGCTTCCGGGCGGGCGCATGGGAAATCGCCCTCGATGAGGGCCTTGTGCGGCGCGTCCGCGCCATGCGCGAGACCCGTGTTCCGTCCGAGACCGGCGGCGTTCTCTTCGGGCTCGTCGATATTCCCGCAAAGCGCATTCACCTGGTCGATGCCTCCGCTGCGCCGCCGGACAGCGACGAGCAGCCGGGCAGCTTCGTGCGTGGCGTCGGCGGCGTCGAGGAGCTTATGGACAGCGTGCGCAAGCGCACGGCTGGCCAGGTGCGCTATGTCGGCGAATGGCATTCGCATCCGCCGCGCTCATCGGCAAGGCCGAGCGCCGTCGACGGCCAGCAGATCGACTGGCTTGCCGCGCTGATGGGGATGGATTCCATGCCGGCGCTGATGATGATCGCCGCGGAGCGCGAACTGGCGGTGATCTTCGCCGACCAGCAGGCAGAACGGTTGCCGCAGCGGCGCGCGGCGTGAGGGGGCAGGGATGCAGATGACGGAACCGAAGATCGGCCTTGCCCTGTCCGGCGGCGGCGCGCGCGCCATGGCCTTTCATCTCGGGTGCCTGCGCGCCCTCAACGATCTCGGCATCCTTGAACGGGTGCAGATCCTATCGACCGTCTCGGGCGGCAGCGTCATCGGCGCGCTGTATGCGGCGAACGACGAGCCTTTCCCCGCTTTCGAGACGCGCGTGCGCGCGGCGCTTGCGCGCGGGCTCGCAGGCCCCGCACTCCGGACAGCATTCCTGACAGAGGAAGGTTTGAAGGCGCTTCTTTGCGGAATGTTTGTCGGAAGCGCGAACCTGCTTTTCATTGCGTTCACATGGCTGCTTTGGCTCGGCTCGCTTCTCTTGCCCGCCGGGATGCGGCCCCGCTGGCAGATGGAAACCTGGCACCTGCCGTTCCGCCGCTTTGCGAGCCGCACGACGATATTGCGCAAGGCGATGGACGACGAGCTGTTCAAAGGAAAACGCCTGCGCGACCTGCAAGGCCGCAGGCCGCTCCTGATCGCCAACGCAGCCGAGCTGCGCACGGGCTCGGCGTTTTACTTCACTCCCAACGAGTCAGGGTCTTGGCGGCTTGGCCGGCTGGCACGCCCGGATATCACGCTCGCGCATGCGGTGACCGCCTCGGCGGCCTATCCGATGTTCCTGCCGGCGCTCGATGAGGAGCTGCCCTTCGACAAGCGCGACGGCACAAGGCGCTCCGAGCGTGTCAATCTCACCGACGGCGGCGTCTACGATAATCTCGGGCTCGCGCCGCTCTGGCCGGACCGCGATCCGTCCATCAGCCTCAATGTGGAGCCGGTTGACACGATCATCTGTTGCCGGGCGGGATACGGGCTGCGCCACGACCCGCCGAGCCAGTTCATGATCGCGCGTCTGAAGAGCGCCATCGCCTGCATCCACGACCGGGCGCAGAACGCGGCGATGAAGCGGCTGTTCGAGCTGCGCGGCGCGGGCAAATTGCGCACCGTCATTCTCCCGTACCTCGGGCAGGATGACAACAGGCTCAAGCACCGACCGCCCGGCTTGGTCACGAGGGAGGAAGCCTACGCCTATCCCACGGACTTCTCGGCGATGAGCGAAGCGTGGATCGAGCGCCTCAGCAGGCGCGGGGAGCAACTGACCAAGGCGCTGATCGCGGAGCATGCCCCGGAGCTGGCGGCCCAGCCACCGTCCGGGCATTCTACGGAAGCAGATGAAGACAACGAATGGCGGCGGCATGCCTCAATCGCTGGATCACCTTAGACCCCGAAGCACACAACGCAACCTGAACTGGTCTGGCGGAAGCGCCGCTTCCGGCCGGCTCCGACTGATTTCATCGCGCGGCAAGCGGCAATGGGCCAAGATGCACGGGACGGAGTCACGCACCCCACGACGCGCGTCCTGATGGAATGCCCCTATACACAGCTACGATTGACATCATAACTATATCCATATAGTTTCTATACCCATGATGGCTGACTGAATTTCATAGGGGCGATTATGAGCGAACCAACAATAACCTGTCCGTCTTGCTCGACCGAGATCAAGCTGACGGAGTCGCTCGCGGCTCCGCTCATCAGGGCGACACGCGAAGAATATGAAGCGAAACTTTCTCGCAAAGAGGCTGACGTTGCCAAGCGCGAGGCCGCCTTGCGAACTGAGCTGGAGCAGATTGAGGAAGCCAGGCGGTCGATTGAGGACCAGGTTGCGGAGAGGCTGAAAGCGGCGCGGGCCGCCATAGCCGCTGAAGAGGCGAAGAGAGCTCAGTCGGCCGCGGCAGCCGATCTCGAATCGAGATCCAGAGAAGTCGCCGACCTCCAGGCTCTACTGGAGCAGCGGAACGCGAAGCTGCAAGAAGCGCAAAAGGCGCAAACGGAATTACTGCGCAAGCAGCGTGAGCTGGATGACGCGAAGCGCGAACTCGATCTCACGGTTGAAAAGCGAGTCCAGGAGTCAGTTAACGACGTCCGGCTGAAGGCAAAGACGGAAGCTGAAGAGGGCCTAAAGCTCAAGGTGGCGGAGAAGGAGCAGCAAATTGCGTCGATGCAACGCCAGATCGATGATCTGAAGCGTAAGGCAGAGCAAGGGTCGCAACAATTGCAGGGCGAAGTCCTAGAGCTCCAACTTGAATCAACGCTTCGATCACACTTCCCGTGGGACACTATCGAGCCGGTCTGCAAGGGAGAATTCGGCGGCGATGTAGTTCAGCGTGTGCATGGACCACTTGGACAAGCCTGCGGATCGATCCTCTGGGAAACCAAGAGAACAAAGAACTGGACGGACGCCTGGCTCGCGAAATTGCGCGCTGACCAGCGCGCTTGCGGCGCCGAGATAGCCATCCTTGTTTCCAGTGCGCTTCCGAAGGAGATCGAGACCTTCGGACCGATCGACGGCATCTGGACCACAGATGTTCAATTCACTATCCCGCTTGCCGTCGCGCTTCGCCAATCGCTAATCGAAATCTCCTGCGTGAGGCACGCTCAGGAAGGGCAGGAGACGAAGATGCAGCTCGTCTACCAGTATCTCACCGGCCCGAAGTTCAAGCATCGCGTTGAAGCCATCGTCGAGAAGTTTTCGGATATGCAGGCCGACCTTGACAGAGAGCGTAAGTCAATGATGCGCCTGTGGGCAAAGCGCGAAGCGCAAATCCATGGTGTCATCGAGTCCACCGTCGGAATGTACGGCGACTTGCAGGGCATAGCAGGTAAGGCCCTTCAGGAGATCGAAGGCCTTCAAGTTCCAGTGCTGGAGGGGAGCGTTCAACAAGACGGCTTCTGAGCCGCCTTGACATACAACGAAGTATTTCGGCGATAGAATGCATTTAGTATTTGAGCCCCGGAACACTGAGGAGGGAACGAGTTGATCGAAGCGATAAGAGCAGCCACTTCCGCGCTGGCTCAATTCCTGGAGCTGAAAATGCCCGCGCTGTCGCCAGACTGGTGGGAAAAGCACGTCGTGGATCGGTTAAGCTTTCAGCAGCAACGCGCCGTCGAGGAGCGCGGATACAGAACGCTGCGTCAGCTCGACTTTGCCGCATTGCTGCGCGTGCTTGACCAGAACTGGTACGAGTTTTCGAACACCATGCGCCTGCCTCGTGAAGGCAGGAGTTGGGTCAGGGAATTGCAGACCGTGCGGAACAAGTGGGCACACTTATCTTCCGAGGCTATGCCGGCGAGCGAGGTGTATCGCGATGCCGACACTCTCCGCCGCTTTCTTGGAATGATCGGCGCGGACCCGGCTTCACTTGATGCCGCCGAGTCGGTCAAGGCAACTGCGCTGGCAGCGATGACTCCGAACCGGAACGCTCAAGCCGCGAAGGCCGCTGACGAAACTTTGCACGCTGCGCCCGGCTCTAAGGACGCCGGTCCGGCTGCCGTTTTATCGGGTTTTAACGTGGGCGACCTCGTCGCCCTGCGTTCAAATCCAAGCCTCCACATGCCGATTCTGGAGGTTATCACCGGCGGACCAGAGTGTCGGTATAGAGTTTTTGAAAACAACACTAAGGCGACCTATTACGAAAGCCAGTTGCAGGCGATTGCGGCGCAGACGGACGAACGCGAAGCGCTTCCTGTGCAAAGCCTGCACGCGCATCTGACCGGCCTGCAAATTCTCTCGCCGTCGACGGCGAATCTCTTCTCGCTGCGGTCCGGCCGGGTGCAGTTTGTACCCTATCAGTACCGGCCGGTTCTCAAACTCATCCGCGCAGATCGGCCTCGCCTGCTGGTTGCCGATGAGGTCGGCGTCGGCAAGACGATCGAGGCGGGACTCATCATCAAGGAACTGCGGGCGCGGATGGACATCAACTCCGTTCTTGTCATCTGCCCCAAGGCGCTGGTCGCCGAACGGAAATGGTATGCCGAGATGAAGCGGTTTGACGAGCATTTCACCGCGCTCGACGGGCCGCTGCTTCGGCATTGCCTGAAGGAAACAGACCTTGAAGGCGAATGGCCCGAACAGTATGCGAAGGCCATACTCCCTTTCTCCCTGTTCGACTCCGACCTCGTTTTAGGCCAGGCCGGACGGGCGAAGAAGAAGGACCTGGGGCTTCTCAACCTCAATCCGCCGCCACAATTCGATCTGGTGATCGTCGATGAGGCGCATCACATCCGGAACAGCGAAACCTTCCTTCACCAAGGCGTGCGGTACTTCTGCGATAACGCCAAGGCGGTCGTGCTGTTGACGGCTACCCCTGTCCAGCTGGGCAGCGAGGACCTTTTCACTCTGCTTAACGTGCTGCGGCCCGATCTGGTGATCGATCACGCCAGCTTTGAGCAGATGGCCGAGCCGAACCGGCATATCAACACAGCCGTCCAGCATTGCCGGATGGCCAAACCGGACTGGCAGCAGGAGGCGCGCAATTGTCTTGCCGAGGTTGCGCAAACCGAATGGGGGCGAATTTTCCTTCGCGAGGCGCCGGCGTTTCAAGCGGCCTACGATAAGCTTCAGGACAGCGGTCTCGGGGATGCGGATCGGGTCACGCTCACTCGTTCCATCGAAGAGCTCTATACCTTTAGCCCTCTCATCAACCGAACACGGCGCCGGGATATAGGCGAGTTCACAACGCGCAAACCGGAAACTGTGACAATCGATTTCACAGCCGAGCAAAGCCGCCTTCATGACGGCTTGCTCGACGTAATCGCGCGCATACTCGGCCGCTGCCACGGGCAGCAGAACGTCAAGTTCATGATGACAACAATTCGCCGGCAGGCAGCAAGCTGTCTGTACGGGCTTGCACCGATGCTCTCCGAAATCCTTGCCGGCAAACTGGACCGCCTCGAAGCGATGGAGGCGAGCGACAGCGATGCCGATATCGACCTCGATTTCATCAGCCAGGTCCGCGAAGATATTGAAGACCTGATCGATCAAGCGCGCAATCTCGATCCCCGCGACGAGAAGGTCGAGGCATTTATCAAGACGCTTACTGAAAAGAGCCGCCTTCCCAATAACAAGGCGCTTGTTTTCAGCACGTTCCGCCACACGCTGCGATACCTTGCCGAGCACACCCAGAAGGCCGGCCTACGCTACGGTCTTGTTCACGGCGATGTCCCCGATGATGAGCGGGCCGATCTGCGCCGTCGCTTCGCCTTGCCGAAGGAAGACAGCGAAGCGCTCGACGTTCTGCTCTCTTCCGAAGTGGGCTGCGAGGGCCTCGACTTCCAGTTCTGCGACTTTCTCGTCAACTACGACCTGCCGTGGAATCCCATGAAGATCGAGCAGAGGATCGGCCGCATCGATCGTTATGGCCAAAAGAGCGAAGCGATCGCGATCATCAACTTTATCACGCCGGGAACGGTCGATGCCGACATCTATCAGCGGTGCCTGTGGCGCATCGGCGTATTTCAGCACGCGGTGGGCGGCAGCGAGGAGATTCTGGGCACAATCACACTGGAACTGCATGACATCGCCGAAAGCTTCACACTGACGCCTGAAGAGCGTGCCCAGCGGCTTCAGCAGCTCGCGGACAACGGTATCCGCCACATCCGCGAGGAGCAGGAGCTCGAATCAAAGCAGTCAGAGCTGTTTGGCCTGAATGTGCCCAGTCAGTCATGGCGGGACGACATCGCAGCCGCAGAGACTTACTGGCTTTCGCCTGCCGCGATTCAGCGCTGCGTCGCGAGCTATCTCGCCGCGCGGGTGGGAGGTGATGGAGACTACGTTCTTGGCGAAAAGCCGCTCAAGACTTTGCGTCTCAATCAGGAGGCGCGAAACAAGCTGCTCGATCACTACAAGCGGTTGCCGCGCTCAATCGACCCGGTTGCGCGCGAGTGGGAGAAATGGCTCAAGGGTGCGCAGCCTTTGTTATCTGTGACCTTCGAGCAGGAAACCGCTGCCGAAAATCCGAAATCCGTTCACTTAACCGTCGTGCATCCGCTGGTCCGCCAGGCTGCGGGCTACCTGGATCTTTCCGAGACCAAGTACTGTGCTCTCACGGCGCAAAGCAATGCACTGAAGCCCGGAATCTATCATTTTGGCCTGTATCGATGGACGAAGCATGGCATCAAGCCGGACGAATCTCTTGTAGCAGTCGCGGACGACCCGCAGCTTGAGACGGCGCTGTTCAACCTGTTGCAGTCCGCAAGCGAGACCGACACAGCGCCGCTGCCGGATGCGGCGGCATGCGATACACTGGATGCACGTCACCACGCGAAGTGGTCCGAAGCCCAAGCCAACCACATGGCGCAGAACCGGGAACTGGCCGACCACCGCGTTCAGAGCCTGACAGCCAGCCATCGCGCGCGCTGCAAGACCATCGAGGATCAGGTTGCTCGGGCGACCAATGAAAAAATCCGTTTGATGAAGGATAGCGAACTGGCGCGCGCCAATGCCGATTTTAACCGCCGTATTGAGGAGCTTAATCTTGCGGCGGGAAGCGGGGACATCCGGACGGCGCCGGTAGTGTTCGGGACGATAACGGTGACGCAGGAAGCCTCAACATGACCGTCATAAAGCAAGCGATGGCGGTTATCGGCCAAGAGCAGGACATCATTGAAGAGGTGCGCCGCGACAGGGAGGACCTTGCGCGGGTTTTGAAGAAGCATACGGGAATTCGGAAGATCGTTGAAGACCTCTATCCGGACAGTGCTCATTTTATTTACGAGCTCCTGCAGAATGCAGAGGATACCGGCGCTACCGACGCCAATTTCATTCTGTCGGACACGAGCCTGATCTTCGAGCACAATGGCCGTCCTTTTGAGAAGAAGGATATTTACGGGATCACCGATATCGGAGAGGGAACGAAGGGCCAAGACGACGACAAAATCGGCCGGTTCGGCGTCGGCTTTAAGGCCGTATTTGCCTACTCTGAAACGCCGCACATCTGGTCGCCCACGTTTTCCTTCAAGATCGAAAACCTGGTGCTGCCGACGGCGATTAAACACAGCCACGATCTCGGGACTAAGACCCGATTCGAGTTTCCCTTCAACAATCCCAAGAAGCCAAAGGAAAAAGCCTATGCTGACGTTGAAGGTGGTCTGCGCAACTTGGCTGAGACTGCCCTTCTTTTTCTGTCCCATTTGCAATCTGTGGGATGGAAGACCGGCGCAGGCGCATCCGGTCAGATTTTGCGTATTCACCATTCCGACAATCACATTGAGGTTCTTAAGGAGAGCAGCGCCGAGGCGACATCCAGCCTGCATTTCCTGAAATTCGAGCGGCCTGTTGCGGGGCTGGAACGACAACGCGCGGCGGTCGCCTTCGCGCTCGACCTCCTGCCGAACGTGCAGCGGTTTGATGAAAAGCTGCTGCTGGCTAAGCAGTTCAGGATCGCCGAGACGCGGGGTGCGGTCGCAGTCTACTTTCCGGCCGAAAAAGAAACGTCAGGCTTGCGCTTTCATATGCACGCGCCTTTCGTGCCTGAACTCAGCCGCGCCAGCATCAAGGACACACCCGCTAATGCGCCGCTGTTCGAGCAGCTTGCCGAACTTACGGCAGCCGCTCTGCATGACATTCGCGATCATGGCCTGCTCACGGCAGAATTCCTTGCTGTGCTACCCAACCGCCATGAGCAGATACCTCCGCGCTATGAAGCTATACGGCAGACCCTCATCGAGGCGATGAACACCAAGCCTCTTACGCCGACGCATGCCAAAGGGCATGGTCCGGCCCAACACCTGCTCCAGGCCAAGGCCTCACTAAAGGACCTCCTTGCCGAGGGAGACATTGAGTATCTGGTCGACTACGACAATGAGCCACCGCGCTGGGCTGTGGCGGCAACGCAGAAGAATACGAACATCGACCGCTTCCTCGGTTCGCTCGCGATAAAGGACTGGGGCATAGAGGAGTTTGTCGAGCTTCTGACGACTAAAGTCGCAGAGGGCACACGCTATCTTTCCCATCCTCCGTACTACGCGTCCGAGCCCGATCAGGACTTCATGGCGTGGCTTGCTTCAAAGCCTGTGGAATGGCACCAGCAGTTATATGCGCTTCTCTACACAGAGCTCGCGCCGGAAGGCGATTTGTATCGCCTCAAGGATTGCCGGATTGTTCGACGCAGCGATGGCGGCTTCAGTACAGGCGACAAATCCTTTTTTTCTAGCGATGGTGTCGAGCACGATGAAGTCCTGCCGCGTGTTGAATCAGCCGTCTATAGCTCGGGTAAGAGCAAGGTGCAGCAGAGCAACGCAAGAAAATTCCTCGAAGAGATCGGCGTTCGTGTTGTCGGCGAGGCCGAGCAGGTCGAGGTCATCCTGAATCAGAGATATACTCAAGAGGCCGAGATTCCGGATGAGAAGACGTACCTAAAGGACCTGAAGCGCTTTATCGCGCTCGTTGAGAAGCAGCCGGAGTGCGCCAAGCTGTTTAACGACCACTACATCTTTGAATGCGATGGCGACCAATGGTGCCAGCCCTCCGAGATCTATCTTGATCAGCCGTTTCTGGACACAGGCTTGAGTGCTTACTACGCAGCCAGGGGGCAAGATGCAAAGCTGTTTGCGCTCGCCGAGCGGTATCAGGATTGTGGCATAACCGCCAAGAGACTTGCGGCATTCGCAAAGGCGGTTGGTGCCGCAACAGAACTAAAGCTCACGCATGTGGCCTGTTACGGAAACCCGGAGTGGCCGTACCTGCGGGCGGTCGGCGGCGAGAGAAGCACTTCACCTATCGACCGCGATTACACAATTGCGGCGCTTGAGGTTTTGCTGACCACGCCATCGCTGGAGCTTTCCAGACTTGTCTGGCGGACCATGTGTTCGCTGCCGGGAGACGGGCGATATTTGGTCGCTACCTACCGCCGGAACGCCAGCTCAGGGTCTCGAAGCGCCAACTCTAAGTTGGTTCATATCTTAAGGCGCAGTGCCTGGGTCCCACAGGATAATGGCTCCTTCGTGCGCCCCGCCGAGGCTTCGCGCGGCCTTCTCCCCAACGGCTTCGCCTTTGATCCGGGCCAAGCCTGGCTCAAGGCAGTCCGGTTTGGTGAGGAGGTAACCAGAAGGTCGGAAGAGCAACGCCAGAAGCAAGCGATCGCGAAGGAGCTCGGCTTTGCGGATAATGAGAGCCTGGAACGCGCAAGGCGCTTTGTCGCTCTGCCGCCTGAAGATCAGGAACGGATTCTGGCTGATCAGGACCGCCGAGTGGCCGTGGAGGTCCCCGACCACGAGCCCGGCAACCCAGTTCGTCGCGCCGAGGGCGTTGCCGCGCAAGCCGCTGAAGCGCCCGAAAGGATTACCGAAAAGCGCACGCGGTCCGTGTCACTTGGGCGCGAAGCAGTCAAGGAAGAGGCCGCTCAGTACCTTTGTCAGCAATACACAAGCGACGGCGACGTGATCTGCCAAGTCTGCAAAGCGCCGATGCCGTTCAAGCTCGATGACGGCACTGCGTACTTCGAGAAAGTTGAGTTCTTGCCAGAACTGAAGAAGCGCCACTACCAGAACTATCTGGCACTCTGTCCCAATCACGCCGCCATGTTCATGGAAGCGAACGGCTCCGCGGAATTTATGCGCGATATGTTCGTTGAGCTATCGGGCAATGAACTTGAAGTCGTCCTCGCTCAGAAGGACGCCACGATTTATTTCACAAAGACCCACATCGCGGACCTAAAGAAGGTCATCGAGGTCGATCAGGCTGAAGATGCTCTACCCAGTCATTCGGATGAGTGATTTAGGCGTCACGTGCATCGCCATGTGGCGCAACCTATTAGGCAGTCGGCGAGGTGTCAACCTGCCGGCCTAGGATCGATAGCGAGACCACGCCATCGGACCTGATTTGGTTCGCCGGTGATGCCGAGACAAATAGTGCATCGGCATCCGCAGTCGCCGCGTACCTTTTTTGAAGCGCTGCTGTCGGGAGCGCAACAAGGCCAGCGTCCGTAGCGCTGAGCGCAAAGTTATATCTCGCCGACTGGAAGGCCACCCCGAGCATGGGAAGCTTGGCAGCCCGACCCGATTGCGCCACCGCATCGGTTGCCCCAAGAAATTCCGTGCGCGCGTGCACCTGACGGCGCATTGGCCTCTCATCGCTGCGCTCCCGGAACCGCCTCCGCCATTCGGTGTCGATCCTTCGCGCAAGGTGAGCGGGGCGGCCGTTGGCTGACTTCTTAGTTTTGGGGACCCGGCAGTGGAAACCCAATGAGACGTCTTATTGATCGAGCTCTCAAGCCACTCCGACGCCCCCGTGGCATGGAGTGACGTGCTTCACCCAAGCCTGTGAAGCAGCCGGCCGTTGTCGGCTGAGAGGGCGATTGTTTCCACACAATGCAAGATCAGATGCTTAGGTCTACCTGCTTGGTACAAAAGGCTGGTACAAATGCTCCTCAGCATGTCTCGTCCGTGGAAGCATCCCGACAACGGTGTTTATTGGTTTCGCAGGGCCGTTCCTGCGGATTTGCGCGCGCTTAGGCTCGCGGCCCTCGTTTAGGGCATCGCTAAGCCAGTTCCTTCACCAACTCCCGTGCCTGCACCGATGGCGGTCCATAGCTCACTAGCCGTACATCCAGGTCGAAGCCCTGTACCTTCTTTACGGCGCGCTTGATGGCAGCGTGAATCCACTCGGGCACGTTGCCGAACGCCCCGCCGCCGAGGGACGTGAGCAGCACAATAGTCGCCGCGCGGCGCCGCGCGTTGATGACTGCCTCAAGCATCGTTGCTTCATAGGCGGCATCGAGCACCAGTTGCGCGAATGCTTCCCAGTGCTGCTGCGGCACACGGCCGTAGGCCACGGGCAGCGCCGAGCAGAAGGCCTGGCTCACTACGGGCCTCGGGGCGTCCGACACATCCGTCACCTCTACATCGCGATGGATGCCGATGCGCAGCTTGCCGGCTAGCGCGTCGGCCCGCTTGGGGCCGATGGCTCGCAGATGGTCCGCGATCAGGTCCAGGCCTTTGCGGGTGCAGAGCGCATACCCGTTGCGGAAGTTCCAGAGATCAGCGACGGGACAGCGGAGCCGGACGCTCAACTCGGCGCCAATGTCTGCGAGGCCATCAAGCTGGCGCGCCGCCGTTTGACCGATCTGGTTGCCCACGGGCACGAAGTAGTTGCGGTAGATCGTCGCCGCCCCCGCTGCCAAGGCGCACGCCGGGCCTTGCGTGCGATCGTGCTCATAGCGCGTCACGCCATCCTCGGGCGTCACGCTGGGTCCGACCATCTCGAGCGCGTTGAACTGGCTGGCAACCTGGAACAGCGCGCCTGCGTACTCTGGCTCCTGGTGCATTTTACGCACGTCGCCGGTAACAATTTGCACGCAAGGTCGGCCGTCGGCGCCAGTGCCACGGGCCACACGGCCGCGCAGGTCGTTGAGTGATGCCCATTCGAACTCGCCAATTCCATAGCTGCGGCCGTTGGCTTTGGAGCGGAGTGTACTGCCGTGCACCTCAAACTGCGCGCGGGTCGAGGCGTACGTGCTTTCTTTGAAGCCGGTGATGCGGGTGAACCAGTCCATTTCTTCTTTGTTGTTGCCTCCCAATTCGTAAACATTCCCTACTACTACAAGGACGCGATCGAGAAATGACCCGGCTTGTTCGCCGCGCTCTACCTTTCGACATTGCTAATCGGTGTCGCTTAGATGGTTCGGGAGATCAATTTCCAAGGATGCGAATCGAGTGAGCGCCCATGCCGGGAAATCAGTGCGCTGCTGTTATCGTTTCGTGGGTGAGTGCATTGCTCGTTGTCAGGCGATGATGCGACCATTAGCACGCGCTTCATCGGCGTAAGCCGAGAGTGGCTTGTCCGCGACGAAATGAAGGTCTCGCTCGACGGGAAGTCCGAGGCGGCCTCGAATTTCCATGATTTCAGTGAGATTGACGTAACCAAGCTCGGGATAGCCGAGGCCCAGGTCGCATAGTCCGAAGAGGCGATCCGGTTCATCCGGATCGCATTCGGTGAGAAGCCAAGTCGCGGCGCCATCAGGCATGAATAGTTTGACCGCAGGCCAATGGTCGATGCCCGAATTGAGCCCATTCACCAGAAGTTCGACGCGGTCGGTGGTCGTCAAGAGGGTGTCGTTTTTCATTCGCACACTCCTCCCTGGACTTTCTGCAGCTTGTTCTTCGTCGTGCCCCTAGCTGCCATCGTTCTGGCTCCTCGAAGCGACACCTTGCTGTCTGTGGACGAAGGCGATGCAAGCGGCTTCGGGACGGTGTGGCTTGAGGGGTTTTCGAGGTATTCGCCCAAGGAGAGATGGTAGACGCGCTCGAAATCAGCATAGCGACCCCACAGGTCACGGGCGGTGTCACCTGCCCCTGCGTCGGCAAGAGCGTCGATGAAGCTTTCCAGCGTAAAGGCGTGGAACTGGACGCGATTGGCGTCTTGGTCGTCGGCACCAATCAGTTCATTCTCGTAAACACGAAAGGCGGCCATGACCCGGCGATTGAGGCGAGGGCCGATGGCGATGAACATGGCCCGTGGGATGAGGCCTTGATCGACGGCGAGCTGGGCCAGCATATGTTCACGCCAGAGCTGCTCCAGCGCCAGCGAACGGAGCATTTGGCTGTCGGGATCGAGGAAGAGGCCGACGGCGCGTGACGCTTCGTCGTAGCGATCCCGCAGCCTGGCCGCGGGTCCAGTCATGTCTTCGGAGTACTTTTGTTCTACGAAGATTGTTCCCTGTTCCCCATCTGGAGTGATGATCTGGATAGCGACGTCGAAGGCAGTGCCATCATTCAGAAAGCGCTCCTGGCGGCGGCCGGGTGAGTGCTCGAAGATGAAACCCGTCACCTGATGGACGAAGCCCGGCAGCAGCTGACGTAAGGCGGCGGTGGCGAGGTTGAGGTCGAGGGCCATGGGCCCGAACAGATTGAAGACCAGCGGCATGGAGCTGAGAGCGTTGCCGAATAGGCGGTCTTCGTCGATGGCGGCGCCTTCCTCCCGCATCAATAGCTCGCGACGAACGAAAGCATGGATTTCCGGGGAAAGGAAATTGAGCCCGGCCCGGGCCGCGTCGCGGCTAAGGTATGAATGAAGCTCCATGGTGATAGCGTCGTCGCCATCGCCGCGAACGTGGTGGCCGGTGGGGATGGCCCGATCTTTCAGCCACAGACATTGAAGAAGGCGGGCGGCGCGGCGGAAACGCGTGTCGATTTCGAAGAAGACGTTATTGCGGCGAAGGAGTTCGTCAGGAACAAGCGGTACGCGCGGGAGGTGAGCGGCGCTGGTGAAGGCAATGGACGACGTTTGCATGAAAATCTCGCAGTGATGATGACACTCGAGATTCGAATGATGGGCACCGATGTTTACCGGCTCGCCTGATTTTCGAACCAATAGTCTTGGCTCGAGAGCACTCATTCAGGCCGAGAGGTAAGTTGGTAAGCAAAAAGAGAGAAGAAAGAAAAGACAAGAGAGACAAGAGAGACAAGAGAGACAAGAGAGACAAGATAGACAAGAGAGACAAGATAGAAGTTGCTGGAAGTCATCAGTTAACAAGGGGGCTAAAGGATATTGCTCATTCACCAGCAAACGGACATCCGCAGGGCCGCTATTTTAGCGTGAGAGGCAGAGCGTTTCGAAGCTGGCTCGATCGACCTGCAAGTTGACGTTGGGCACCTGACCTCGAATCTCTCCCAATGAATTGCTCGTTGCTTGTAACGGGAGTTGCACTTTTCGCCCGATCCCTGCGGAGTCTACATTCTCCGCAACATGAACCTCTCAAGTTCGATAGTCGCCCGCCAGCGTACACTCGCGCGTTTATACGCGAGCGGTTGAACGCGATCTGGCATCCGGAGGCTCCTGTCGCAGGGCGGCAGAGGTCTGCCGTTAGCCTCAAGGCCCTTGCGTAGGATGGGACGCCGTAAATGACTTCTATTAGTAGTAGGTGCGCCGGGCGGCGGCGGCGGCTTTGTCGAAACTAATAGGGCGACCTGGCAGGCAGAGCAAAAGCGTAAGTATTTGAATTAGTTGCATTATTTACATATCATGATGCGGCAGGTTGTCGCATATGCGTTTTGCCCGCAAGTTCCATACCCACTAGTCTGAATATATAGGCGCAGAGATCGGTACCGTCCGTCTCAAGCGCTGCGATTGCGGTGACGTCCTCTGCATTCACTTTAGAGGAGAACGCCGATGTCAGCTCTGTTCAATCCGCAAACTGCCTGGTCTGATCTGTTGTCCCGCATACGGCCAGTAGCCCCGCCCGCCCAAGCGAAGCAGGCCGATGGCGGTGCTCTCTCCCCTGAGGAACTCCGGGAGCGCGAGCTTAGTAGCCGGCTCACAGGTCCTGCTGCCACAGATGAGTTGCTCGATCACATTCGCTCCCTCAAGACCGCGAGCGGTGGTGGTACGACCTTGCTTCTTTCCGGCGGGGGCGGCGCGTTCACCGTTCAGCTCGCTGAATATCTTCGCGATGTAGTGGTGATCCATCACGAACCCATTGTGGTTGAAGCGATGAAGGCGCGAGTACTGGGCAGCAAGGCATCGATCGCAAACCATATCGCCAATTCGGACCGAGATCCTCGAATTCTCCGGGAGAATGTTATTCGCCCTGGCATCGACTATCGATGGGCCGAACTGCCGCAAACATCGTTTATGGCCGAAACGTTTGATAAGGTGATCATCGAGCAAGGGCACGAATTTGGAATGGTCTCCGCTATAGCTGAAGCAAAACGAGTTCTGCGCAAAGGTGGATTGATCGTTCTGTTGGGTTACCTTCCGCTGAAAGTGGTCTCACGCGAAAATTTGGTCAACGAAAAAGCGACTTCGAATACTGTAAACGGAGCGCTAGAGCACGGATTCGAACACTCGCTGTGCCCGCTTGTTACGTCTGACGAGCGCCACCTGTTGAACGCTTATCGGTGTCTCGACTTTCCATTCGATGAAATCGCCATGGGAAATCCCAACGAGGATTATCGCTCGCGGATGTTTATGCAAGCTTCATGGGATCTATTCACCTTGGTTCGGTTTATTGAAACCTGGCCCGTGGTGCGGCAACTGACAGTCAGCGGCTCCATTTTTCGAATCGACGTTTGGAATCTCATCAATACCCTCAAGAACACATGGGGCTCACCGCGCACGCGGCGCGTTTTGAATTGGCCGATCGCCATTCGTGCGGGCGTGAAGACCTAGGGGAGACGGGGCAATTGACTAGTTCGAAGACAAAAGCAACGAACAGCTCCGTTCATTGCTTGTGTGAGAACGAGTTCGCAATCATTCTCGTTTGGGGATCATGATATGAGCGGTGAAAAAGACAACTTGGTTGCTTGGCTTGAATCTATTCCAGCGCGGGATCGTGCCCGCAGCCTGCTGCAGGCTTGTGTTCTCGACCATAACGACTCTAGGTTCAAAGATCTCATCGGCGGTGCAACAGTAGGGCGCAGCGAACATGCCCGCATCTTGGCTGCGTTGTTGTCGCCGCCGAAACCACTTACGCTGGGCCGGCCGCCGGATCGTCCCGGTTTTCGGCGCATGAAGTATCGTCGTCCGAATCCGAACCTGAAGGTCTATGACGAGAGCACGGATGATTGGGTCGATATTCCGACCGAGCGATCAGGTCTGTCGTCTAAGCCGCCGACCGGAGATCGATCTGTTCCCGTTACGCCGTACGATCAGCTCGGTCAGTATCTAAAAAACAACCCATGCGGTCACGAAGTTTGGCCTCATTTTATTGGACCTAGCTATCGTCTTCGCGGTCCGATGGTGAATCCTTTCTGGCCGTCAGTGACAGAGACCGCTCCTGCTCGGCCGCTGCGGGCGGCCTATCTGACCACGAAGGAAGTGCGGAAAGTTTACAACGCGATGTCCTATGCCATGTGGAAGGATGGTGTAGTGATGAACACTCACATCATCATCGTGTGGTCCATGGTGGGCCTGAGCGAAGCAGAGGGCGATGCCATCCTTCGCGACTATCTGCACAAAGCGCAAAAGTTCTCAGAGGTAGGCACCAAACCTCGCCGGCGGCGTGTTGCGAAGCCGCGCGAAGGTGGAGAGCTTCGATACGTTTGGGTACATGAAAATGCTCCTAACCGAGGGTTCCACTCCCATGTCTTGCTTCGCCTGCCGCGTAGCGCTCAAAAGGAATTCGAGATGTGGTCGCGAAAATCCCTCGCGGCCAAGGCCGGTAAGCCTTTTCCTTGGAAGGCATTTCGCTTGGCTCGCAGCTACGCGAAAACCGAAGAGGGAGCGGTCAAACGTGCTTGGAGCTGGTTCCGATATTTGAGCAAACAGCTGCAGCCCGAGGCAAAAATCCACTGGAACGATAGTGAAGCGGGGATCCAGGAAGCCTTTGCGCGAGACGTCGTTAAGCCTTGGCCGATCCGAAAAAGCCCGCCGCTTCCGTTGAAGACGCTGGCGGATGTTTCTCAAAATATTGGTATAGGCGCTCAGCGTAAGGACCAGTATGTGTCCTCGTGGGGAGCGTGTCAGTTCGATCAGCTCTATTCCGGCCACGAGATGTTAGAATGGCAACAACGCGTCGAATACGAACGCTGGCGGAAAGAACGCTACGAATTGATCGAGACCCTGCCGGTCTAAGCGCTGGACCGTATGTTCATGATCGGGATTGTGCGCTTCCAAGGGTGGGAGTGAACAGGTCCTTGACCGGCTCTGTCCGTCTGGAATGGCCCTTACGCCACTTTCCCTGATCTTTGGAAGCGTAACCCCGTCGTTTTGGAAGCTTAACAGGGGCGCTTTGGAAGCAATGGTTGGGGTTTAGAAAAAAGATGCCGAGAAAACAATAGCTTACGTCTGGTACAGAATGCAGCTTTCTACTGGCGTCGGCGGATCTAGTTTGCGTTCCGTGCCTTGATGTGCACGACCCGAAGACACCGTAGTTGCGGTGAAATAAGGCCCGCGTTCTATCCTGACTGCGAAGTCGTGGAGCAGCTGGAGAAAGTCCGACGAGGCCGTCTGAGGGCAGGCCGGGGCAGGCCCTCTTAAAGATCATAAAACTGGCCATAAAGACCTTGATAGAGATCACGTCAGAAGGTCGATGGTGGATAGGAAGACGTAAGTCTCTACATACGGAAGGAGAAGCTTACGTCTAGGAGAGGATTCTTGTGAAATAATAGTCTGTCAAGGCCGGTTCAAGTTTCTTGAGGCCCTGCAGGTACAGCGTTTCGAAAAAAAACTGATAGGCGCTTGCGGGGAATATTCGACTCTGCCGCGGCTTGCATCGGTCTCAGGGCGACGGTCTGACGCACGGTCGCAGAGCGCCTAGTTGCTTAATTAAGATACTGTCGAAAGTGGAGCTGCTCCAAGCGGGCGTTCTAACGGTCCTGTCCGCAGCTACGCAGTCAGCGTAGCTGCGGATCTTCCAGGATCATTACCACAATTGGAGAGAGAGCAGTGTTGGGTCTGGATACTTCTCATCCAGCAGCGCCAACAATGCATGAAATCCTTTCATTTTGTGTCGAACGGCCGGATCGATCGTGATCGTGCCCGTGGTGACGTAGTAGTTAACTTCGCCAATTTTGACATGATACTGTGTCATGCGGCGGACCGGATATCCACGACGCTCGAGTTCAGTGAGCTGCCGACGCTGTTCAGGTGTATCCTGTTCGAAAAAGATCCCGCTCATGGTCACCACTCCGAGAATCGCTTGGAGGGTTGACCGCGGCATTCGAGTTGAGGTCGTGTGGCAAGCCAGTTCTCCGCGTCCGAGAAGCGAATGATTGTTCGCGTGCTGACCTTCACCGCACGAAGATGACCTTTGCGGATTTCCTTCCACGCAGTTGTGCGTCCAATTCCGGCCCAGCGTGCAAAGTCGTTAACCGACATCGCGCCTTTGGGTTTTTCGAGTTGTTTCGACATTCTAATTCTCCTGATGTTCGGAAGGTCCTCGTCTTCCGAACGGATATAGATTTGATGCGTATGCGCGCGGACGCGCGCGCACTGTATTGACGCACTGAAGCCATAGAGTTTCGAGCAGTGACTGATCAGGACTTAGAGAGAGCGGTCTCGGCGCAAAAAGCGGCCCATGCCTCGGCGAGCTGCCGACGTTTGTCGAACAGATCGCCGCGCCGGTAAGCGGCTTCCACCTTGTTGCTGATGGTGTGGGCGAGCGCCATTTCTACGACTTCGTTCGGGAAGTCGGTGCGTTCCGCCGCCCAGTCGCGAAAGGTCGAACGGAAACCGTGGGCGGTGATGTCATTGCGCCCGAGGCGTCGCAACAGCATCAGGAAGGCCATGGAGCTGAGCGGGCGTTCCTGGACGGCGCCCGGAAAGACGAAGTCGCTGGTGCGAATTTCCTGCATCTCGCCAAGAATAATCTGCGAACGTTTGGTTAGCGGGATGCGGTGATCGCGGCCCGCCTTCATGCGGGAGCCGGGCACGGTCCAGTGCTGAGCCTTCTCATCATACTCGTCCCAGCGCATGCGAAGCGTTTCGCTGGTACGTGTAGCGCTGAGGATGCAGAATTCGAAGGCGCGCGCGACGATGGTTTCTTCCCGCTGTAGAACCTGGACGAAGCCGGGCGTCTCGTCGATCGGCAGGGCGGCATGATGTACAACGCTTGCCACTCGTGAGCGCTTCGCCAGAAGATGATCGAGATGACCCTTCCACCGTGCCGGGTTGTCGCCCGTGCGGTATTTCTTGACGCGAGCCCAATCGAGAATGCGCTCGATCCGACCCCGGATGCGGGAAGCCGTCTCGGTCTTTTCCTTCCAGATCGGCTGCAAAACCTTCAGAACCAGATCGTCATCGATAGCCGCGACTGGCCGGTCCTTGAAGATGGGATAGACGTACGTCTGGAGCGTCGTCGTCCACTGGTCGGCATGCTTGCTATTCTTCCAGCCGTCCTTGTGGGTGGCGATATAATTCTCGGCACACTTTTCGAAAGTGACGGCCTCGGCCGCTTCGATTGTCTTGGCTTGCCGCTCCTTGAGGCGTTCTCCCAGCGGGTCGAAGCCTTTGAGGCGCATGGCCCGGCAGACCTCTGCCTTCTCGCGCGCCTCGGCGAGCGACACGGTATGAAACGGGCCAAGGCCCATATCCCGCAGTCTGCCGCCAATGCGATAGCGGAAAATCCAGCTCTTAGAGTTGCCGGCGCGGACCTTCAGGTAAAGCCCAAGCCCGTCGGCATACATCCCCGGCTTCAGATTCTGTTTGATCTTGAGTGCGGTGAGCACCCGTATGCGAGCCATTCCAAAATACCGCGCGTGTCTGAGCCCATATAGAGCGCGGGGTTTCAGTCGAAGCGCGGCGAAATTGCGAGCTGACGACGAAGGTGCACTGATCGGTGGCGTCACTTGCTGGCTGGGTCAGTGAAGGCCCGGCACGAGTCGTCGACGGAAAAAGGTCGCTCACATACATCACGCAAAAAGAGCCCGGCAGCCGCCGGGCTCTCCTTGCATTGCAATACCTCCTTAGCCTTCGCTCTTGATCTGTGCGTCGATGGTGTTGAGCGCTTTCGCGCGTTCCTCCTCCATCTCCGCGAGCTTATGCTTCAGCTCATCCTTCGCTTGGGCGGGAGCAGAAGCAACCGCCACACGCAACGTATTGATGTGCGTGTCGAACTGTTCGGCAACCACCTCGCGCGCTTCGACCAAGTAGACGTTCACAGTCTTCTTGATCTCCGCATTCATTTCGTCGCTCGTCTGCTGGGCTTGCTTGCCGACGGCGGCGGCCTTTTCCTCGGCGTCATGGATGCGATCTTTGGAGCTCTCGATGGTGACCTCGGGGAAGTCGAAGCTCCAGTGCTTCTCCTTCATCGTGACCTCAGGAACGCCCAAGATCCATTTCTGTTCGCGCATCGAGACTTCCGGGACGTGGAAACGCCAGTCCTTCTCGCGCATGCACACGGCCGGGCGGTGCATGCCGCCGCCCCACGGAAACCGCTCGTACTTCATGCATGGTTCCGGCACGTGCCAAACGATGCGGCGCAGCACCATCTTGAATTCCGGGATGCGCACATACCAGGTCTGCTGGCGCACGACGAACTCCGGGATCTTCACGTACCAGTCGACCCGTTTCATCTTCCCGAAGCTCACGCCCACCGCCATCTCTTCCTTGCTCGGCATGTCCTTCGTGGCCTCGTCTCCGGCCGCCTTCAGCCGGTCGAAGCGAGGCTGATAACGAGCCTCGATCTCCTTGATTCGCCGTTCGAGCTGTTCCGGCGGCGGCATCTCACGCGCGAGCAGGGAGTTCGACGCTGCCAGCAGCGTCGCGATTCCTACACCGGCCACCGAGAGGTACCGGGAAATATCCTTTGCCATTGTGGACTCCTTGGGTTTAGTTGCCCCAATAGTCTTGGCCGAGGGAGCCACGCTTTTTCTCAGTACAGATGCCTCAAAATAATTTACGGAGCGATTTTAGGCCCTTATCGCTTCCTTGGCGGACCGCCCATTAAAAACCGTGACCGAGCCGTCAGGCCCCATCGCCGGTCGATCTCTTTCAGCATAATTTTCGGGCCTGGCCTCGATCAGATCGAGCAGCCAATGCGCTGCTCGGATCCAATGCCGAACGTCCGTCGCCACTATGATCGTGGAAAAACGCCGGTGAGCGGCTGAGGGTCGAAGGCGAGCACCGGTACGCGCTTGATACGAAACGGGATCATAAAAAAAAGCGGCGGGGTGAACCCCGCCGCTGAATGCTCCCTACCATGGCCGAGATAAGGTTACTCTGCAGCTTCTGAATAAAGCTTGGCCAAATCCCGCAAAGCCTTCGCGACCATCTGAGTCACCGCGCCACCGGTGCGGTCGAGCAACAACCCGATATCCCCGTTCGCGATAACAAAGGGGCTCTCCCGCACCTGGTCGCTACACCTGGAGCGCGCGCGTATCGCAGGCTCGTGCGTCCGGTAACGAGCGGCAATGCGGGCTGCCAGCACCTTGTCGATCTTAAGCGTTTCGACCAGATATTTTTTGAATGTTTCGGCCTTTGCCCGCGGGGTCGCGGACGGCACATGGAGTTGCAGGGCAGCCGACGCCCCAAGTAAATCATGGCGGAGGGCGAGTGCGACGCGGGAATTTGGCTTGAGCGTGACAATGGCGCCCCTCTTATAGGCCGCTTTTTCCACCGCCAAGATACGCGACAGCACATCGGGCGGAGACGGTTCGTCGCGTTCGTGCATCACGCGGTCGTACGCGTCGTCAAACGACTCGAGGTTGCCCTCAGCGTCGATCAACTGAAACTTGGGCTTACGGTACCGAGCGTACTCCCCGTTGAACACCTTGCTGATGGCGCGCTCGGTCATGACGACGCGAACGAGATCTATGAAACTCAACTTGCCGCCCGCAAGCTCGTGGATCGCCGCAGCGATGGGGCTACGCGGCTTGGATCCATCAGAAGCCTCATGCTCGGCTTCATCAGCCGCGCGCCGAACCTTGTCCACGAGATACCGCGCGATGGACTTGTTGAGGATCTCTTCCGCCGTAACCACGACGGCCCCGTTGTATTGGCGCAGGTGCGCAGGGAGAAGCTCCTCCGCCAAAGCATAAAGCCGCGGATCGTTGTCGAACGCCCGTTCGACGGCCTCTTTGATCTGGTTCGCATCGCGCTTACCCGTCTTGATAAGCAGGAGCAGCTGTTGATCATACCCGTCCATCTCAGGCGTCCTTTGCTCAGCGAGACGAAGGAATCGGCAATCTCATTCAGATCAGATGCCTACCCCTGGCGAGCTCCTCGCGAATTGAACCATCCCCTCGGTTGAACGCGCGCCCGGCAGCGAAGCCGAGGAATTCGTGGCGGCAGATACGCCGATCGTAGATACGATCGCGATAGCGCAAAGCGCGCGACCGAGAAGTGCGATAGTTGCTTTCATGGCCTCATTCTCCTATTTCTTTGATGAGTTGCCGTGCTACGGGGCTCTCGGGACCCAGCACCATTACGACGTCACGGGTGAGTTGATCGACAAACGTGACGTTGGAGCGCCACGTCGGAAACTCGACACCTAGCCGCTCCCACTCTCTTTGGAGCTGATCGGTGTTTGCTTGTTTGGCGAGACCGTGGAGATAGTTGATCCACGCTTGTGGTATATGCGAATTATTGCTTACGGCTTCACGCGCGAGCTTGACCGCTAGGTCGATCTCGCCGAGATCGAAATGAATCGCTGCCAACTGCGCAAGCGAGCGCGCATTTTTCAGTCGCATGGCGCGCTCCGTAACTTCCTTGGCTGCGATGAACTTACCTTGGCTTCGCAGAGAGACGCCCAAGAGGTCCAATGCGTCCGGGTCATCATTCGTAGCGGGATCTGCTTCCAGAATTACCTGGGCGTCGTGCGCGTCCGCCGGATTTTCTTCAAGAAGCAGGCCGGCGACGGCATCGCGCGTCTCGTCAGACAGGCGCTGACGGACTTCCATGATGGGGCAATAAGCCCGCTGCGCGCTCTGAGCACGCTTGCGTTTGGCACGCGCAAGCGCATCCTCCGGGCCATTTTTTTGAACGTCCATCTTCGTCTCCAAGGGATAGAATGCTGGTCTAATAAGTGGCGCGCCGAAGGGGGTGCTTTTTAGTATCCAGTCAAAAATTTTTTATCCATTTGATCTGTATAAGGAAAATGGTCGAGATCCGGCGTTCTCCTCGAGGCGGGTCTCCAATTGTGCGGTATGGCAGCACCGTGTGCGCTGGTGTCTCGGCGTCCAATTTTGACCCTTTGCGTGGCGGGTTTGCTAGTAGCGCTCGTCTTGGAACTGGCCGACCGATGTCGCTGGCTACAATATTCGACCCGGCCAGCGTGCTTTGCTCACGGCACATCTCGCTGGCGGATCCCCAGGATGCCGACAAACGCAACTCGGCGTGATGTTTTGGCAAACAGATGGCTGCCGCCATGAGGATAGGGAAGCTCGGCCTGGCGACGGTGCTGGCGCTCTCGACCGTGAGGCGCCAAAGCCGAGACCACCAATGAGCAGTCGTTGTCGACGACCGTGAAGTACCGGGATGGCAAGCGGAACTACGGCGGCAGCGCCAGGCTTCGCAGATGAACAGCCATCACTCGGACTCCACCGGCAGGGGCGCCGCCTTCACCCTATGACAGCAAGCGGGATGCTACGGGTACCAATCCGCAGAAGACGTCGCGCTAGTGGGTAACGGCACCCATCCAAGACAGTCAACAGAGCCTCGCTACAAGGCTTCTGCGCATGCAATGGTAGCTCTCGAATACACGCCTTTTATCTCTTCCATGATCGATCGTCTTATAAAGACGGGCCGAAGAGCTGGAGTCGACATTCAGTCCTCAATCCAATCTTACATCGAACGTTCTGGCCCATACTCTGGCCCATACTTGGTTGAAAATTGCATGCGAATTGGGACGAATGCACGTGAAGACCAGCGTACCCCAAGCCCTTGAGGAGCAACCGTTTCGTGAATTCCGGCGAACGTGTGCGAAGGAGCGCAATATAGGCCAAATCTGACACTCTCTCCGCCACCCGCCTTCAGGATTGCCTGTAAAGGGCGATACACGGAAACGCCGCCGCGTTCCGAATACTGCCGGCTACCCGACAATGTCACGCCGCAATGGCCGGCGATACCGACGCGGTTGAAGATGCGCATGTGATCTCGTTCCACGAGATCTGCCGATTCTCCAGTCGTCCCGATCAACCCGATTGCCGTGAATGA
Source organism: Bradyrhizobium sp. AUGA SZCCT0160 (assembly GCF_018130105.1). Classification (NCBI taxonomy): domain Bacteria; kingdom Pseudomonadati; phylum Pseudomonadota; class Alphaproteobacteria; order Hyphomicrobiales; family Nitrobacteraceae; genus Bradyrhizobium; species Bradyrhizobium sp. AUGA SZCCT0160. The sequence goes on along the minus strand of NZ_JAFCMD010000013.1, from coordinate 185,998 downwards.
CCTACCTTGCACTGGAGAGTTTTGTCTTGCGCACGACTTCGAGAAATGCGCGAATGATCCGGCTGTTTTCGCGCTTCTGTAGAATCACGACATGCGCATAAGTGAAGATTTCCGTATCGCCGATTGGAATGAGACGAAGAGAACGGTCCGGAACGAACTCGGGTTCAGAGACATAGCTTATGCCCAACCCGCGAATGACGGCTTCGCGGATCGCCTCGCGGCTTCCGATCTCCATGACAATGCGCGGTTTGATCTTCGCCTTGGCGAGTGCCTGTTCGAACGCGCGTCGCGTCGTAGAGCCGGTCTCACGGATGATTAGCGGCTCACCTTCGAGTGCGGCGATCTTTACGTTCTTCCGCTTTGCCAGCGGATGATCTGTGCGCACAAAGACGCCAACCGGATGACGCCGATATGGAATGGTGAGAAGACGATCATCCTCGTCGATGTGTGCGAGCACCGCGATATCGCTCCTGTAGTCCAGGAGATCGGCGAGCACGTCGTGCGAGTTGCCGAGCTTCACGGCAAGCTCGATCCCCGGATAGGCGCGATTGAAGGCCGCAAGCATCTCGGTAACATGATATGGACCGACCGCGCCGACGGAAAGCCGACCGGTCTTGAGCTCGCGCGACTGCTCGAGGAATGCCGCCGCCTCTTCCTCTTCGGCAAACAGGCGTGACGTAATCGCCAATAGTTGCCGCCCCGTATCGGTCAACTCGCGCCGCCGCCCTTTCTTGATGAAGAGTTCGACACCGTACTCCTCCTCCAGCGCGCCGACCTGCGCTGTCAGCGTCGGCTGGGTGATGTGGACGGCATCCGATGCGGCGTTGAAGCCACCGGCGGTTGCCACTGCATGGAAAGAGCGGAGCTGGCTATAACGCATAGAATAAACCTATCTATTTCTCCAAAAAAATCAATTTGTCGATGTATCAGCTTCCAGCGATGGTTCGGCATAACGAGCGCTCCTGAGAAGCGCGGAAGTGGCAGCGCTCCAGGCGCGATCAAGGGTGGAACGTCATGCGGTGGGCCTACTGGAATCCCGTAAAAGTTCGCTTCGGCGCCGGCACGTTCGATGAAGTTGAGGGCTTGATCGGCAAGCGACGCTATGCCCTCGTCACCTATAACCAGCCAATCTTCAATGACTTAGCGGCCCGCCTTGCAAAAGTCGCGGGTGAGCCGGTCGCCGTCATCGACAATATCGACACCAACCCGGATTGCGCCGATCTGGTGAATTCCTGCCGAGTCTTCGGCGCTGCAACGCAAGCGCCCGAAGTCATCGTTGCCCTCGGTGGCGGCTCGATGATGGATGCTGCCAAGGTGCTGGCCGCCAGCAAGGGCGACTTCGAGAATGTCCGCCGCCACCTTACTGAGAAGGCGCCGCTCGACACCTCGGCGATCGTGCCGATCATTGCGGTACCGACCACTTCCGGAACCGGCAGCGAAGTCACCCATTGGGCAACCGTGTGGGATTCGGCCAACGGCAGCAAATATTCGCTCGCACATCCACTGCTCTATCCGGAAGCCGCCGTGTTGGACCCGCAACTCATTCTCGGGGCGCCGCGCGGGCTGACTCTGGCGACCGGCCTCGATTCCCTTTCACATGCGCTCGAGAGCATCTGGAACGTCAATGCCAACCCGGTCTCGGCGAGCTTCGCGGTCGAGGCTGCGCGCGAGATCATCGAAACGCTGCCGCGCCTGCTCGACAATCTCGGCGATATCGATCTGCGCACCCGTCAGGTGCGCGGCAGTCTGCTCGCCGGCTTCGCGTTCTCGCAGACCAAGACGGCTTTGGCGCACAACATCTCCTACGACATTACGCTGAAGACCGGATTGATCCACGGCATCGCCTGTTCGTTCTCGCTTCCGATCGTAATGGGGTGGGCAATAGGCAACAGCTCCGACTGCGATGCTGCACTGCGCCGGATTTTTGGCCCGGACCTCAGCGAAGGCATCCGAAAGCTGCGGTCCTTCCTCGAGGGCATGGGCGTCAAGACTGATCCAGCCGCGTATGGGGTCTCGCCCGCCGAGTGGACACGCCTGGTCGAGAAGGCGCTGGAAGGCGAGCGCGGCAGGAATTTCATTGGAAGGCAGACCGTCAAGGCAGCGTAGTGAAACAAAGCTAGAGGCGAACGCACCAATCATTAGATCACCGACAAGGTCACAAAGACCGGCCGCGTAAAGGGAGAAAGACATGACCATCACGCGTCGAAAAATGCTCGTCGGGTCCGTTGCGGTTGCCGGCGCTTTAGTCTCCATGCCGAATGTATTGCGTGCACAGGGTGTGATTCGCGTCGGCCTCATTCCGTCGGAAGATTCCCGCGCGATGCTGGCGTCGAGCCAGCAATTGCTCGATGCGCTCGAAAAGAATCTCGGCATGAAAGTGCAGGGCTTTGTCGCCGCCGACTACAACGGTGTCATCGAGGCGATGCGCTCGAACCACGTCGAAGTGGCCTACCTTGGGCCGTTCTCCTACGTGCTCGGCACAAGCGTTGCGAACATCGAAGCTTTCGCGACTGCCGAGACCTCGAAGTCCGGCCGAACCTTCTATCACAGCCAGATCATCACGCGGAAGGATAGCGGTATCAAGGATATCAACGATCTGAAGGGCAAAACCTTCGCGTTCGTCGATCCGTCTTCGACATCGGGTCACCTTTTCCCCAAGGCCGGCCTGCTCAAGCTCGGTATCGACCCGGATAAATTCTTCGGCCGCGTTCTCTTCACCGGTTCGCATGATGCCAACGCGCTGGCGGTAGCCAACAAGCGCGTTGACGCGGCCACCATCGCCGACCGCATCTTGGATGCCGCCGTGCAGAAGAATCTCGTCAAGCGCGAGGACATCCACGTCGTCTGGAGTTCCGGCCCGATCCCGGAATCACCGACGGTGTGGCGCAAGAATCTGACGCCGGAGCTCAAGGCGAAGATCAAAACCGCGTTCCTGGACATCAGGGACATCACCTGGGCCGACCAGGGCAAGCTCAACCGCTTCGTCGAAACCAACGACGCGGCCTACGATGTAATTCGGGATACCGCAAAAGCGCTTAATCTCGATCTGAAGAAGATGAAATGAGCCCACTGCGCTAACACGCCGTAACCAACCCTCCGGCATAGGACTGCTCAGATGATCAAGATCGAAGGTTTGAAGAAATCATACGGCGGGAGGCCGGTGCTCCAGGGCATCGATCTCGAAGTAAAGTCCGGCGAATTCCTCGTGGTCTTGGGTCCGAGCGGCGCCGGAAAATCAACGATGCTCCGTTGCATCAACGGCCTCACGCCGCCGGACGCCGGCAAGATCGTCATCGACGGCGCGATCTTCGACTCCAAACGTGCGGCCGGCGGACGGTTGCGCCCGGTCGCGATGATCTTCCAGAACCACAACCTGGTGAAGCGACTCACCGTGCTCAAGAACATTCTGGTCGGCCGGATGGCCGGGATGTCGTCGATCCTCTCTGCACTTCAAATCTTCCCGACGAAGGACGTCGAGATCGCGATGGAATGTCTTCAGCGCGTCGAGCTGACCCACAAGGCGATGTCGCGTGCCGATCAGCTCTCCGGCGGAGAGCAGCAGCGCATCGGCATTGCCCGTGCACTGGCACAACGCCCGGCTGTCATTCTGTGCGACGAGCCGGTGGCGAGCCTCGACCCGAAAACCTCGCGTGTCGTGCTCGGCTATCTCAAGGCGATCTGCAAGGAAGAAGGCATCGCCGTCATCTGCAATCTGCACCAGGTCGACTACGCGGTCGAATTTGGCGAGCGCATCGTCGGTCTCTCCGGCGGCAAGGTGGTTTTCGACGATACGCCGGATCACCTCACCGTCGACGTCGTGCACCAGATCTATCCAGGGCTCGAAGATCCGGGGGTCGCCCGCGTGTTGCGGCCGAACGCAGGCCCACGCCTGGTGTCGAATTCGCTCGATCCCGTCGCCCTCGCGGCATCCGCCTGAGCAGGAGAATGACCATGTCCAGCTATCAACTCGTCCTTCGTCCGCCTCAGGGCCGCTTCGGCTGGTGGGGCACCGGCGCCGTCGGTCTGGTGATCCTTGGATTCCTCTACTGGGCGGCGGTCGGATCGCAGATCAACGCGACCAATCTGTGGAACGGTATCCCTTATATGTGGGACTTTATGGTCCGCATGATGCCGCCAAACCCGGGCTTCATTGAGAAGCTCTGGCGACCGGCGCTCGAAAGCTTGCAGGTTGCGATCTGGGGCACGTTGCTCGGCGTCGCGATCTCGCTGCCGATCAGCTTTTTCGCGGCCCGCAACCTCTCGCCGCATCCGGCGATTTATCACTTCACCCGCCAGGTGCTGAACTGCATGCGCGGCATCAACGAGATCATCCTGGCGCTGATCTTCGTCGCCGCCATCGGCCTCGGCCCGTTCGCCGGCGTGCTCGCCCTCGCCATCCACGGCGCCGGCATGCTCGGCAAGTTCTTTGCCGAAGCCATGGAAGACATCGACGAAGGACCGCTCGAAGCATTTCGCTCGGCCGGCGCCGGCCCATTCAAGACCTTTTTCTTCGGGGTGCTGCCGCAAGTGCTGCCGGCCTGGCTCGGCACCATCTTTTACCGTCTCGAGACCAATGTGCGGCAATCCACCGTACTCGGCATGGTCGGCGCGGGCGGCATCGGCTTCGAACTCGTGTCCTCCATGAAGCTGTTCCAGTACCAGGACACGGCGACCTGCATCCTGGTTATCCTTGCGATGGTGTTGGTCACCGACCTCCTTTCCTCCCGCGTCCGCTCGATGATCCGCTGACGCGACTCGGCCGTGCGAATATTGCCCGGCCACTTTATGAACGTTCCCGGCATTGCCGAGAAGACGGTAACCCCTCAGCGCTCCACCGCGTGGCGCAACACTGGAAAGGATGAGCCATGCTCACACGTACTCCCGCTTCCGTGACGACGAATGGCCGCAGCTATCGCCTCCCCAATACCCCGACCGTCGTCATTTGCATCGACGGCTCCGAGCCAGGCTATATCGAGCGCGCTATCGAGAAGGGGCTTTGTCCCAATCTCGACCGGATACTTAAGACCGGCACGAACGCGCTGGCGCTGTCGGTGATCCCGAGTTTCACCAACCCGAACAACCTGTCGATCATCACCGGCCGGCCGCCGGCCGTGCACGGCATCGCAGGCAACTTCTTCTACGATCGCGAGACCAAGCAGGAAGTGATGATGAACGACGCCCGCTTCCTGCGCGCACCCACGATCCTCGCCGACTTCCAGAAGGCCGGGAGCAAGGTCGCTATGGTGACCGCGAAGGACAAGTTGCGCACGCTGCTGGGCAAGGGTCTCGACTTTCAAAAGGGTACCGCTATCGCGTTCTCATCGGAGAAGGCCGACAAGGCCGACATGGCCGAAAACGGCATCGACAACGTGCTCGAATTCGTTGGCATGAAACTGCCGGAAGTTTACTCGGCCGATCTGTCGGAATTCGTCTTCGCGGCCGGCGTCAAACTGCTCAAAACCTTCCGGCCGGACGTGATGTATCTTTCGACCACGGACTACGTGCAGCACAAGGCGGCGCCAGGTTCGGCGATCGCCGACAGCTTCTACAAGATGTTCGACCGCTACGTCGGAGAGCTCGATGCGCTGGGCTGTGTGCTGGTGATGACCGCCGATCACGGCATGAACGACAAGCATCTGCCAAACGGCCAGCCGGACGTTATCTACCTGCAGGAGATCCTTGATGAGAAATTCGGTTCCGGGATGACCCGGGTGATTCTCCCGATCACGGACCCATATGTCGCGCATCATGGCGCGCTCGGCTCATTCGCGACTGTCTACGTCGATGCTGACAAGCGGCAAGCCGTGCTCGATCACATCAAGACGATCGCGGGCGTCGAAGTTGCGATCCCGGCGGAGGAGGCTTGCAAGCGGTTCGAGCTTCCGGCCGACCGCATTGGCGACGTCGTCGTGCTTTCGTCGAAACACAAGGTGCTCGGCACCTCCGCCGCCAAGCACGATCTGTCGGGACTCACGGAACCGCTGCGTTCGCATGGCGGTCTCACGGAGCAGACCGTGCCGATGATCGCCAATCGAAAGATCAAGATTCCCGCCGGGCGGACGCTGCGCAACTTCGACGTTTTCGACGTCGCCTTGAATCTCGTGTCCTGAGGACCGGTCCCATGAACGTGCCTTTTAGTTATGCGGCAAAGCGGGAGGCTATGCGCATTGCCGGCAAACACATCACGACCGATGACGTCGTTGAGGTCCGTAATCCCTACGACGGGTCGCTTGTCGGTACCGTGCCGGCAGCGCGCCCCGAACACGTGCGCGAAGCGTTTGCCAGGGCGAAAGCATTCAAACCGAAACTATCGCGTTTCGAGCGTCAGCAGATTCTGCAGAAAACCGCTGAACTGCTGCGGGGGCGGCGCGCATCCTTCGCGCGTATCATCTCCGCGGAGTCCGGCCTGTGCTGGAAGGACGCGATTTATGAGTCGACGCGCGCTTACGACGTCTGGTCGTTCGCCGCGCAACTCGCCGTCAAGGACGATGGCGAGTCCTATGCCTGCGACATCTCGCCGAACGGCAAGGCGCGCCGCATCCATACGCTGCGAACGCCGTTGCTGGGCGTCATCTCGGCGATCACACCATTCAATCATCCGCTCAACATGGTGAGCCACAAGCTCGCGCCTGCGATCGCAACCAACAACCGGATCGTTCTCAAGCCGACCGAGCTGACTCCGCTGACCGCGCTTGCACTCGCGGACGTGCTCTATGAGGCGGGACTGCCGCCCGAAATGCTCTCTGTGGTCACGGGCAATCCATCCACGATGGGTGATGCGATGATCACTGATCCGGACGCAGACCTGGTTACCTTCACCGGCTCCGTACGCGTCGGCAAGCACATCGCCCGCACAGCAGGCTACAAGCGTATAGTGCTCGAACTCGGCGGCAATGATCCGCTGATCGTCATGGAAGACGCTGACCTCGACAAGGCGGCCGAACTCGCCGTGCAGGGTGCGACGAAGAATTCGGGCCAGCGATGCACGGCGGTGAAGCGCATTCTCGTCGTCGAGAAGGTTGCCGATGAATTCTCGAAATGCGTGCTCGAAAAGGCCAGGAAGCTGAAATGCGGCAACCCGGCCGATCCGGAAACCGACGTCGGCACGGTCATCAATGAGCGATCCGCAGTGCTGTTCGAAAGCCGTGTCAACGACGCGGTGACGAAAGGTGCCGAGCTGCTTCACGGCAATGATCGCCAGGGTGCGCTCTATTCCCCGACTGTCGTCGACCGCGTGCCGTACGATTGCGAACTGGTGCACGAGGAGACGTTCGGTCCGGTGATTCCGATCATCCGTTGTCCGAACGACATCGCAGAGGTGATCCGCATTTCCAATTCGACCGCCTACGGGCTGTCCTCCGGCGTTTGCACCAACCGCTTCGATTACATTACGCGCTTCATCAATGAGCTCGAGGTCGGCACGGTGAACGTTTGGGAGGTGCCGGGCTATCGCACCGAGATGTCGCCGTTTGGCGGCATCAAAGACTCTGGGCAGGGCTACAAGGAGGGAGTTGTGGAAGCCATGAAAGGCTTCACCAACGTGCGGACGTATTCGATGCCCTGGCAGGGCTGACGATCAATCGGAGCCGACCATGACGTCGTATACGCGCCGCGACACGCTTGCCGGAGCCATCGGCATTGCCTTGTCGACTTCACTTGCATCTCATCCGGTTCGCGCGTCCTCAGGCAGCAGCATCTTCAAACTGGGGATCGCATCTGGAGATCCATGGCCCGATGGCGTTGTGCTGTGGACGCGGCTGGTTCGTGACGTTCTGGCTCCCGACGGAGGTATGGGTGATGCTCCCGTCGAGGTTACCTGGGAAGTGGCGCGCGACGAACGTTTGCAGGATGTCGTGCGGGCCGGCGTCACCCTGGCGATGCCGGAAGTCGCGCATTCGGTGCATATCGAGGTCGGCGGCCTCGAGCCCGGGCGCTCCTATTGGTACCGCTTTCGGGCCGAGAAGACCGAGAGTCCAATCGGTAGAACTCGCACCGCGCCTGCGCCGGGACAGCAGGTGTCGCGTCTGCGGTTCGCTGCGGCCGCATGCCAGCATTGGATGTACGGGAACTGGGCCGCCTATCAACGGATGGCCGATGAAGACCTCGACTTCGTGTTGCACCTCGGAGACTACATCTACGAGGCTCCGTCATCTAGCCCTGCCGCCGTCAAGCAGAAGGTCCGCGACGTTCCCTTCGACGTTCCAAAGACGCTGGCCGACTATCGGCGGATGCATTCATGGTACAAGACCGATCCGGCGATCCAGATGGCGCACGCTGCCTTTCCCTGGATTGCCATCTGGGATGATCACGACGTCGAGAACGACTATGCGGGAAGCCACGCTGCCGGTCGGCCGTCGACGGCGGCGTTCCTGCGGCAGCGGGCTGCGGCCTACCAGGCCTATTGGGAGCACATGCCACTGAGGAACGCACAGCGCCCGTTGGGACCGGACGCAATCCTCTATCGGCGCTTGGCGTTCGGCGACTTGATCGACCTCATCATGCTGGACGAACGCCAGTATCGCTCGCCGCTCCCTTGCCCACCACCAGCACCGGCGCTTGATCGCAGCCGCCTGGTTTCTGCTTCGGAATGCGCAGACGCATTCAACCCCGAGCGAACGATGCTCGGACTGAATCAGGAGAGCTGGCTTGCGAGCTGCCTTGCCGAGCCGGCTCGCGGACGGTGGCTGCTTCTCGGACAGCAACTCATGTTCTCGCCATTCGAGCGAAAGCTGAAATCCGGCACCGGCTTCTCCACCGACGGCTGGGATGGCTACGCGGCAGCCCATCAGCGCGTCATCGATCTGATCGCCGCACGTCCACGCCGCGACACCATCGTTCTCGGAGGCGATATTCACGGATTCGTCGCCTCGAATGTTCCATCCCGGCGACAGAATATTCGCTCGGATACTGTCGCAGCCCACATCGTCTGCGGCGCCATCAGCTCCCGCCTGGGCGATCACAGTGGCTATATGGCGTCGCTTCCGGACAATCCGCATATCCAGTTCGTCGATGCTGAACGTCACGGTTACACGCGTTGTACATTTACGCGAGACCAAGCCTTGTTCGAGTTTCGCGCTGTCGATGACGTGCGCGACCCAATGTCTGGTCTCGACACGTTGGCCACCTTCGAGACCAAATGGGGCGTAGCCGGTTTGCGGCCCATTTGAGAAAGGCCCACTTGCCCGAGTTCGCCCAGGGTCGGGCCGGAACCCGGATGAGCCACCGTCAGTTCCCGCGACTGGACGGTGATCTCCGTCACCCGCCTTCGCTTGCGCTTCGGCGCGGCATGCCCGCGATGAGCGCAAGCGACGGCGGGCTGGTTCGAGCTTCCTCGATGCATCGGTAATGCCGGGGAACCAACATCGGAGCATTTGCCTTATTGGTGGATGAAGGCATCGAAATCTGCCACGACCGACATCATCGCCGCCCTTGCGCTCGCCATCGCGCTGGGCGCGACCGGCTATTACGGCTATTTGGCCTGGCTGCTGGTGTCGCCGGATTGAGCGTGGCTACGCCTTGCCGATCTTGCGCGGTGCAAGCATCAACAACCCCGCCGCGACAAATGCCAGTACTGCTGCCAGCTGAAACGTCTGCTGGAAGGCTTCAAAGAAGCCATGCGCCGCTTGCAGGATTTCGAACACCAGAAAGAAAACCGATGCCGCGGTCACCGTGCCCAGCGTTCTCGTGAGCAGCGCAAGGCTGCCCGCGACGCCGCGCTCCGTCAGCGGAAGTGTTGCAGTCACGATGTCCGAATAGGCGAGCTGGAACAGGCCGAGGCCGATACCCTGCACGATCAGCCCTGTCACCCGCAGCGCAGTCGGGGTCTGCTCGGTCCACGCGCCCAGCAGCAGAAGCCCGGCGCCAATGATGGCGGCACCTGCGATGGCCAGCCGCTCCGATGAGATCAGCCGTCCGGTGAGGCGGCCGGCGATCGGCGCTGCCAGCGCCGCGCCGGCCGCTCCAGCGGCCAGGATGGCGCCGCCCTCTGTCAGCGTGTAGCCGGGCATTCGCGCCAGATAATAAGGCACCAGCAGCCAGACCGAAAAGGCTGCGAGATTGGCCAGCACGCTGACAAAGTTGAGCAGCGTGAATCCCGGCCGTTTGAGAACGTCCATCGCGATGATCGGTCGCGCCGTGCGGGATTGGCGGAAGGCAAAGCCTGCAAACGCCACGACGGACAGCAATCCGAGCCAGACGGCGGAGAACTCTCTGACGCGATTGATCGCCATCAGCATGGTCACCAGGCCCAGCGCCAATGCGATGCCGCTCGGAATGTCAAAGCGTTCGCTTGTCAGGCGCGGCGGGGCCGCGGGCAGGCCGCGGAGCAGCAGCAGTGCCGCGATTGCGACGGGAATTCGGAACCAGAACACCGCCGGCCAATCCCAGGTGGCCGTCAAGGCGCCGCCGAGCAAGGGGCCGAGCATCCAGCCCAATGCCATCATCATCGTGTAGATGCCGAGCGCCCGGCTGCGTCGCTCCTCGCCGTAGAGCGACGTCACCAGCGCTACGCCGCAGCTCATCACCAGTGCCGCGCCGATCCCCTGCAGGCAGCGAAACACCAGCATCGCGCCGTAGCTGGGCGCACAGCTGACCAGTAGCAACGCCACCGCACTGCAGATCAGGCCGGCCCGGTAGACGACCGCGTGACCGATGGTGTCGCCGATGCGCCCGAGCGCCAACAGCAGGCTGGCGTAGGTCAGAACGTAGCAGATCACCACCCACTGGATGTCGCCGATCGAAAGTTCGAAGCCGCGGGTGATGGCAGGGAAGGCGATATTGACTGACGTGTCGAGCTGCGCCGTCGCCGTGCCCAGCCCGATCATCGCAATCTGCCACGCCTTGGAGTGGAGAAGGCCGACAGATGCTTTGGGAGGATTCGGTTCGGTTGCTGAAGGCACGTTGTGTTACGCCGGTGCGAAGCTGATCGCACCATTAGCATCGACATCGCGCGTCAATCTGCCGATCGAAGCCAACATGTTCAGATGCGCAAGCGACTCGCCAAAAGCCTGGCGCGGATTGGCGTACAGCACCCGCGGAAACACTTCCTGCGCGATCGCGAACGCAGTCGTCTTGCCTGACACGACGGATGCCACTTCGTCGAGCCGCGCCTGATGATGCTCGCGCAGCTGGGCGAGCCGGGCATGCAGTCCGCGAAACGGCAGGCCGTGCGACGGCAGCACCAGGGTATCCGGCGCCAGCGCCTCGAGCCGCGTCAACGCCTCCAGATACTCCTTCATCGGGTTGGCTTCCGGCTGCGCCGACGGCACGATCACCGACGGCGCCATGTGCGACAGGATCTGGTCGCCGGCGATCAGGAGCTTGTCGCTCTCGCAATAGAACATCGCATGTTCGGGTGAATGTCCGCCCGCCGTGATCGTCCGCCACTCGCGCTGCCCCATGGCGATCACATCGCCGTCCCGGATGCGAATGAATTCGCCCGGCGGTCGCAGGCCAGGATATTTGGATGGGCGCTGCGCCTGGATGATCCCGGTGGCGTCCTCGTCGGAGGCGCCGTTCCGCTTCATGAAGCCGGCAAAATGCTCGTCCGGACCCTCTTCGCGCTCATGCCACATCTTCCAGCCGCTGAGCCATTCGGCAAGCGGCATGCGCACCGTGCATTTCATTTCCTTCACCAGATATCCGGCGAGGCCGAGATGATCGAGATGGGCGTGCGTGAAGGTGAGGTTCTGCAACGGGCGGGCGCGCAACAGCCCGCGCCAGAGCTTGTCCCAGATTTCAAACGTGTCGTCGGTGTTCAGCCCGCAATCGACCAGCGTCCATCCCGGACCGTTGTCGAGCAGCCAGCAATTGACGTGATTGGGAATCGTCGGCATCGGCAGCCGCACCCAGAACAATCCGGGCAGCACGTCGGTCAATTCGCCATAGGCCGGCGGGCGCTGGACCGTGAATTTCAGATCGTCGGACATTCGTTTCCCCCGGACCGTCAGCTTACGCGATTTCGTCGGACCATCAACGCCAAAGGGATTTTCATGCCTCCCATGCGGCTATGCGCAGCAAAATCTTCCACCCAGGCCTTGAATGGGGAACGTTTCTCCTAGAGAAGGTGACGAACCGTCGCGCAATCGGCGCTCCGAGGTCAGTTAGGCAAAAAACCAAAATGGATGCGCTGAACCCCCTATCAGGGCTCAAGCCGGAAGCTGATCCCGCGCCGGACCTCGATCGGCGGGCACGTCGCAATCTGCTGCTGCTGGCTTGTTGCCAGGCGGTCGGCCAGTCCTGCAACACCATGATGTTTGCGGCGACGGGGCTGTCCGTCATCACCTTCTATCACCATCCCGAGTTCGCCAACCTGCCGGTCACGATGCAGCACCTCGGCGTGATGATCTGGGTATTCCCGGCCGCGCTGCTGATGCAGCGGGTCGGCCGCAGCATCGGCTTTCGCGTCGGCTCGCTGTTCGGCATGGCCGGCGCCATCATCATGTGTACCGGACTATACACCGCCAACTTCATGGTGATGTGCGCCGGCGGTCTCATCCTCGGCTACGCCGTCGCCTGTCTGCAGATGTACCGGTTTGCCGCGGCGGAATTGGTGCCGATCCATTACCGCGCCAAGGCGATTTCGTGGGTTACGGCCGGCGGCGTCGCCGCTGCGGTGATCGGCCCCAGCCTCGTGCGCGTGACGCACGATCTGGTGATGCCGCTGTATCTTGCGACCTACGCCGCCATTCTCGGCCTGCATGTGATCGTCTTTGCGGTGATGTCCTTCATCACCTTCCCCTCGGTCGCGGCTTCGACGGCTGCCGAGGGGGCTGCCGTCTCTTCAGCGCCGCCGCGTCCGCTCTGGGTGATTGCCAGCCAGCCGCGCTTCATCGCCTCAGTCATCGCCGGCATGCTGGCGTTCGGCACGATGTCCTTCATTATGAGCGCTTCGCCGCTGGCCATCGTCGGCTGCGGCTTTCCGCACGCGGAAGCCCACTGGGTCATCTTCATGCATGTGCTTGGCATGTTCGTGCCGTCGTTCTTCACCGGCAATCTGATCAACCGGTTCGGCGCCACGACGGTCATGGCCTGGGGTGTGGCGCTGATGCTGGCCGGCGTTGCTGCCGCGCTCGCCGGGCTGAGCGAATGGAATTTCCGGATCGCGCTCACCGTCAACGGCGTCGGCTGGAATTTCCTGTTCGTCGCCGCCACCACTGTCGTGACGACCTGCTACCGCCCGAGCGAGCGTGGCAAGGCCCAGGCGCTCAACGATCTCCTGGTGTTCAGCACCACCGCGACGTCGAGCTTCATGGCGGGGTTTCTGCAGGATCGCTGGGGCTGGCATCCGCTCAACTGGTTTTCGGTGCTGCTGATGCTGGCCGCCGCTGCCGCCGTCCTATGGCTTCGCTACCAGCGCCCGACATTGAGCCCGGCACGCTAGGAATGCCCGCGTCGCATTGTATTTGATTTGCAGACGCACAATCAGCATGATCTGAACTCACGCGATACCGCCCGCTTTGCTGCAGTGCGATTTCGCGAACGCGTGCACGACCGCAAACATGCGGCATGACAAGAAAAACCATGGGAAGGACGCCGTCGTGATCAACCGGCTTTTTAGCAGCGCGCTTATCGGCCTTGGCCTCTTGCTTGCTGCGCTTGTGACGCAGGCCCAAGCGCAATCGTCTCCCAAGACCATAACGCTTGTCGTACCCTATGCGGCGGGTGGCGGCACGGACACCGTGGCGCGTCTCATCGGCGAGCGGATGTCGGGCACGCTCGGCCAGACCGTCATCATCGAGAACGTGGTCGGAGGCGGCAGCACGCTGGCCAATGACCGTGTTGCCCGATCGGCACCTGACGGCTCCACCATCCTGATCAATCACGTCGCGCTGCTGGCGGCGCCCAGCCTGTTCATCAATCTGCGCTACGACACGGCAACCGCCTTCGAGCCGGTCGGCCTCGTCAACAACGCACCGATGGTGCTGATCGGCCGCAAGTCGATTCCCGGCGCGGGACCGAAGGATTATGTGGCCTGGATCAAGGCGCAGGGCGACAAGGCGAACTTCGCGCATGGTGGTATCGGCACCAACAGTCATTTGTGCGCCGTGATGATGGGCAATGTGCTCGGCTTCAAACCGACCGTCGTGGCGTATCGCGGATCGGCGCCGGCGATCGGCGATCTGCTCGCCGGGCAGATCGATCTGCTGTGGGACCAGGTGACCAATGCGTTGCCGCAGATTCAGGCCGGAACGCTGCACGGCATCGCCATTACGTCGCCAAAACGGCTTGAACAGTTGAAAGACGTGCCGACCACCGCCGAGCTCGGCATGCCCGAGGTCAGCTACACGATGTGGCATGGCCTCTACGTGGCCAAGGGCACGCCCAGGGAAACCGTCGGCGCGCTGAATTCGGCGCTCCGCAAGGCGCTGGCTGACCCGGTGCTGCTGGAGAAGCTGACGCAACTCGGCACCCTGCCATTTCCTGAGAACGAGTTGACGCCCGAGGCGCATGCGCGCCTGTTCGCCGCCGATCTGCCACGCGTGGCAAAGCTCGTTGAAAGCTCGGGCGTCAAGGCGAGCGAGGCGAAGTAAGGCGCTGGCGCCTTGCAGTTCAGTTTCCGGATTGACACGCGGGAGTTGAAAGAACAAAGTAAGAACTTGTGGGTTGGGCTCGGGCCGCACTTCGCGCGCCTGTCGCGGTGGCGTGACGCTGAAGATTCGCGTGGCGCTTGCGGTTTGATTTCAACGCCTCTTAAGATGAGCGCTCATTTGAGTAGGTCGAAATGAAGTTTGCAATCGGAGCGATCGTTGCAGCGTTTTGCCTGATTGCGACGCTTTCAACCTCGGATGCCCGCGGCCCTTACGGCACGATCAACGTCGGCAACTGGAAGGGCGGGGCCTATACCAACGACCAGAGCGGCGCGTTCACGCACTGCGCCGCGGGTGCCACCTATGGGAGCGGCATCCACTTTGTCGTCACGATAGACGACAAGGCGGCATGGGGTCTGGGATTCGCCCATGAAAACTGGACGCTTACCACCGGACAGGCATTTCCGATTGTCCTGACGTTTGATGGTCAGACGCCATTCAACGTTCACGGCATCCCGATCGGCGACAAACTGGTCCGCGTGCCGATGCCGCCCAACTCGGCGCTCATTGCGCAATTCCGCAAAGCCAAGACGATGACCGCCTTCACGCAAGGGCAGCTTTTCCAGTTCAAGCTCGATCAGACCGCGCAATTGTTGCCCGCGCTGGCCAATTGCGTTGCCACGGTCAAGAAAAACGGGCTCGCCGGCGCCGGCGAGTTCGCTCCGAAGCAGGTGGCGGCGGCCGGGCCGGCGCAACCAAATCCCGCGTCGCCAAAGGCCACCAGATCGGTCAACAAAACCGGTACGGGCTTCGTCGTCAGCAGCAGCGGGCACGTGGTCACCAATCAACATGTGGTTGATGGCTGCAGTGGCGACATTCTCGGAAACTTGACCGGCGAGGCCCCGGTCAAGCTGCGGCTCGTTTCAAGCGATGAAACCAACGATCTCGCCTTGCTGCAGGCGCCGAGCGCCTTCAAGGAAGTGGCGACGATTCGGGGCAAGGCGATCCATTCGGGCGATAGCGTTGTCGCAATCGGCTATCCGTTCCACGGCCTGTTATCCTCCGATTTCACGGTCACCACCGGGATTGTAAGTTCCCTGAGCGGCATCATGAACGATACCCGCTTCCTGCAAATCAGTGCTGCGGTTCAGCCCGGCAACAGCGGCGGGCCGCTGCTGGACACCAGCGGCACGATCGCCGGCATGGTTGCAGCAAAACTCAATGCGTTGAAAGTTGCCAGGGCGACCGGCAACATCCCCGAGAACATCAATTTCGCGATCAAGACCGGCGCGCTGCGGGACTTCCTGGACAACAGCGTCGTGCCCTACCAGACCGCCGTCGAGGCAAAGGCCGAGCTGAAGACGTCCGACATTGCGCGCAACGCAAGGGCGTTCACGCTGCTGATTTCCTGCACGGCGACCGAACAGAGCGCGAGTGCGAAAAAATCGAGCGAGTGATCCGCTCTCGCCAAAACGCCTTCTCAAAAATCCAGCGGCGCGTTGTCGACGACTTCCTTCATGACGAAGAAGGTTCGCGTCTGGCGCACGCCGGGCAGCGCGATCAGCTGCTCGCCATGGATGCGGTTGAAATCTTCCATGTCGCCGACGCGGATCTTGAGAAAATAATCGAAATCGCCGGCCACCAGATGGCAGTCGAGGACGAACTTCAGTTTCGCAATCGCGCGCTCGAACGAGGCAAAACTTTCGGGCGTGGAGCGGTCGAGCACGACGCCGACCATGACCAGCGCGCCCTTGCCGACCTTGCGCGGCGCCACCATGGCGCGGACCGTGCTGACAAACCCGTCGTCGAGCAGGCGCTTGGTGCGGCGGTGACAGGTCGCCGGGCTGACCCCGACCGCTTCGGCCAGCTCGGCATTGCTGAGCCGGCCGTTATTCTGCAGCAAACGCAACATCTTGAGGTCGACGCGGTCCAGTCGGGTCACGGAAGAATCTCTCATAAAGTGGTCAGCAGATGAACGAAAACTACCACCAATGATCAATCCAGCAACCAATCCGTCAAAATCCGATGGTAACTTAGAGAGCACCTTTCCGTCGTCTGATGATAGGCGTTCCCGCAAGATCAGACATCAACGGGGATGACGCATGCTGGAAAAATTCGAACGCTATCCGCTGACCTTCGGGCCGACCCATATCGAGAAGCTGGAGCGGCTGACCCAGCATCTCGGCGGCAAGGTCGAGCTCTACGCCAAGCGCGAGGATTGCAATTCGGGGCTGGCGTTCGGTGGCAACAAGCTGCGCAAGCTCGAATATATCGTGCCCGACGCGATCGCTTCCAACGCCGATACGCTGGTTTCGATCGGCGGCGTGCAATCCAATCACACCCGCATGGTCGCCGCGGTCGCCGCCAAGATCGGTATGAAATGCCGTCTGGTGCAGGAGAGCTGGGTGCCGCATGAGGACGCCGTCTACGACCGCGTCGGCAACATCCTGCTCAGCCGCGTGATGGGCGCCGACGTCCAGCTGGTGGATGAAGGTTTTGACATCGGCATTCGGCAAAGCTGGGAAGAAGCGATCGCGGACGTGAAAGCCAAGGGCGGCAAGCCGTATGCGATCCCGGCTGGCGCGTCCGTGCACAAATATGGCGGGCTCGGCTATGTCGGCTTCGCCGAAGAGGTCCGCGCGCAGGAAAAGGAACTCGGCTTCGCCTTTGATTACATCGTGGTCTGCACCGTCACCGGCTCCACCCATGCCGGCATGCTGGTCGGGTTTGCCAAGGACGGCCGCGCGCGGAAGGTGATCGGCATCGATGCCTCGTTCACCGCTGCGCAGACCAAGGCCCAGGTGCTTGATATCGCCCGCAACACCGCTGCCTTGGTCGAGTTGGGCAAGGAGATCGTCGCAGACGACGTCGTTCTGATCGAAGACTATGCCTACCCCGCCTATGGCGTTCCCTCGGAAGAGACCAAGGAAGCAATCCGGCTTTGCGCCCGGCTCGAAGGCATGATCACCGACCCGGTTTACGAGGGAAAATCCATGCAAGGCATGATCGACCTTGTGAACAAGGGCTATTTCCCCAAGGGATCGAAGGTGCTGTACGCCCATCTCGGCGGCGCGCCCGCGATCAACGGGTACGCCTACACGTTCCGCAATGGCTAGCGCGGCGGTGAGTGCTTAGCGCTCCGCGTCCTTCACCAGCGCGATCAGCTCGTCGCCATAGTGCTCGAGCTTCTTGTCGCCGATCCCGGGGATGTTGCGCAGCTGGTTGAGCGTCGCGGGGCGGGAGGCGGCGATGCCGTCGATGGTCGAATCGTGCAGCACGACATAGGCCGGCACGCCGCGCCTGCGCGCGATTTCGGAGCGCCAGGCCCGCAGCGACGCCTGCAGGCCGGCATCGGCGGGCGCACCTTCTCCGGTAGACCGTGGCGCCAGATCGCCGCGCCTTGATTTGGTCCGGCTGGCGCGGACGCGGGTGCCGGCGGGCGCCTCACGCAGCATCACCGCGGTTTCACCCTTCAAGACTCCGCGCGCGCTCTCCGTCAGCTTCAGCGCTCCAAAGGCCTCGCTGTCGGCGTGCAGATGACCCATGGCGACGACTTGCCGGATCGCGGCGCGCCATTGCTTCTCGTTGAGTTCGGCGCCGATGCCGAACACGGAAATCTTGTCGTGGCCGAATTGCGTGACGCGCTCGGTCATGCGGCCCACCAGCACATCGATCAGGTGCATGGCGCCGAAGCGCTGCCCGGTGCGATAGGCGCAGGACAATATTTTCTGCGCGATCACCTTGCCGTCGAGAAGTTGTGGCGGTGAAAGACAATTGTCGCAATTGCCGCAATTGCCGGCGCTGACCGCTTCGCCGAAATAGCCGAGCAGGCGGCTGCGCCGGCAGCCCGCGGTCTCCGCGAGGCCGACCAGCGCATCGAGCTTGCCGACCGACACGCGCTTGAATGCGTCCGAGCCGGTGGATTCGTCGATCATGCGGCGCTGTTGCACGATATCGGACAGGCCATAGGCCATCCAGGCGCTGGAGGGCTTGCCGTCGCGCCCCGCACGCCCGGTCTCCTGGTAATAGGCCTCGATGCTCTTCGGCAAATCGAGATGCGCCACGAAGCGCACGTCGGGCTTGTCGATGCCCATGCCGAACGCGATGGTGGCGACGATCACGACACCGTCCTCGTTGATGAAGCGATCCTGGTTGCGGGAACGCAGACCGGCGTCGAGGCCGGCGTGATACGGCAGCGCCGGCACGCCGGCCTTGTTCAATGCGGCGGCGGTGTCCTCGACCTTGGCGCGCGACAGGCAATAGACGATGCCGGCGTCGCCGGCATGCCGTTCGCTGATGAAGGCCTTCAACTGGGCGGGCGCGTTCTGCTTGTCGACGATCTCATAGCGGATATTGGGTCGGTCGAAACTGGCGACAAAGCGCGGCGCATCGGTAAGCTTGAGCCGTTCGGCGATTTCCTGGCGCGTGAGGTCATCGGCGGTAGCGGTCAGCGCGATCCGCGGCACATCGGGGAACCGCTCGGCGATGACGGAAAGACCAATATATTCGGGGCGGAAGTCGTGCCCCCATTGCGACACGCAATGCGCCTCGTCGATCGCAAACAGCGCGATCTTGGCGCGTGCAAGCAGGCCGAGGCAGCGCGGCGTCAGCAGCCGCTCGGGCGCGACGTAAAGCACGTCGAGGTCGCCGGCCAGCAGCCGCTGCTCGACGGCGTTGGCTTCCTCATACGACAGCGTCGAATTCAGCACCGCTGCCTTGACGCCGGCTTCGAGCAGGCCGGCGACCTGGTCGCGCATCAATGCGATCAGCGGCGACACCACAATGCCGCAGCCTTCGCGCAACAATGACGGCAGCTGATAGCACAGCGACTTGCCGCCGCCGGTCGGCATCAGCACCAGGCAGTTGCCCCCATCAGTGACGTGACGGACGATCTTTTCCTGCTCGCCCCGAAAGGCCGGCAGGCCGAACACGGAATTCAGCACGGACAGCGCGTCAGGGGCTTTGTCCGGCTTGCGGTTAAGGGCTGCTTCCATATCGGCTTCAAAACGGGGTCAACAGGCGGGAATCGGGTGCGCGAGATCAACAATACAGGATTCCGGCGGCTTAGGGTGGAACTACTGATAGCTCGCCACGATATCCGACACTGCGCGTTCCAGCTGCTGCGCGGTCGCGCATTGCCGCACGACGGTGCAGAAGGTCGAATAGCGCGGCATTTCCGAATCGCCCCAGCCCCAGGCCATCCGTCCCTCGGGATTGAGCCACACCAGCCGCTTCGAGCGCTCGCCGATGCGGCGCAGGATATCCGCGCGAGGATCGAGGTTGTTGCTGCGGGCGTCGCCCAAAATGATCACCGTAGTCTGCGGCGTGATTGCGTTCATCCATTCATGCTCGAAATCGGCAAAGGAGTTACCGTAATCCGACGATCCGAAGCCGACCTTGGACATGATCTCGGCCATCGCCTCTTCCGGCGATTTGGATTCCAGGATGTCGCTGACCTCGATCAGATGTCCGGAAAAAGCGAACGAGCGGACGTCCGAGACCACTTCATGCAGGCTGTGGATTAGCAGCAAAAAGAAATCGGAGACCCGCGCCACCGAACCCGAAACGTCGCAGAGCGCGATGATTTTGGGCTTGTCGCGATGGCGTCGTTTCCATGCGGTGAGGAACGGCACGCCGCCCCAGGCGGCGTTGCGCCGGATGGTCCGGCGCACGTCGAGATGGCCGCGGCGCTGGCGCTTGCGCGGCTTGCTGTAGCGCTCGCGCAGGCGGCGAGCGATCTGGCGGATCAGAAGCCGCATCTGCTCGACTTGCCGCGGCTCGATCCGCGACAGCGGCGCATTGCGCAAAATCTCGTTGCGCAGGTTCTCGGCTTCCTCGCGGCCGTACAGCATCAAGGCCTGCGAGACGGTCTCGCGCACGGTGTCGCGCAAGCCGTCGAGTGCTGCCTGCAGCCGTTCCGCGAGAGCGGGATTGGTCGCCGTCAGCGCGTCGAGATCGTCGCGCAGGCGCTGGATGCCCATCTGGTCGAGGATGCGGCCGGAGAAGATGCCGCGCTGCGTGAAATAGCGGATGTCGGACAGAGATGCGGCATTCGAAGCGTTGGCGATGGCGGAGGCCATCGCGTTGCGGTCCTGCGACAGCAGCATCTGCGCGAGCTGGCCGAGATCCTGGGCCTGGTCGCCGCCATCGGCGTCGCCTGGCGTATCGGAGGCTGCACCGGATTCCGGCGTGTCGGACTTGTCCGTCTCGCTCTCGTCGGAAGGTGGTGGCGTCGGCTCGGGCTGATCGAAGAACAGGTCAAAACAGGCGCCGAGCGCCTTCTTCTCGTCCTGGGTCTTGGCGAGCGTGAGGAGGAAGGTGTCCCGCAGCACGGTGCGGTCGCTGAAGCCGACCTTGGAAACCGCGCGCATCGCATCGATGCTTTCGGCCGGCGAGAGCCTGACGCCTGCGCCCCGCGCCGCACGAAAGAAGCGATGCAGGTTTTCTCTCATCCGCTTTATCCGAAGACGACGCTCTGCCGCGATGTCTTGGCGATGAAGGTGGATACCTGGGGCAGTGTGGCCTCGATATCCGCCTCGTACTTCAGCAGCACGTTCAGCGTATCCTTGACGATCTCGCTGCCGAGTTCGGGCGCCTGCAACAGCACCAGCACCCGTGCCCAATCGATCGTCTCGCTCACCGACGGCAGTTTCTTCAGATCGAGTGAGCGAACCTCATGGATGAAGCCGACCATCTGCCTGCGCAGCGTCTGCGAGATGCCGGGCACCCGGCTCTCGACGATGCGCTCCTCGAGCTTCTGTTCGGGGAAGCCGATGTGCAAATGGAGGCAGCGCCGCTTCAGGGCGTCGCCGAGGTCGCGCTCGCTGTTCGAGGTCAGGATCACGGTCGGCGCGGCGATGGCGGTAACGGTGCCAAGTTCCGGAATCGTGACCTGGAAATCGCTAAGGATTTCCAGCAGCAGCGATTCGAACTCAGCATCCGACTTGTCGATTTCGTCGATCAAGAGCACGCAGCCGGCCGGCTGTTCCAGCGCCTGCAGCAGCGGCCGCGGTTCGACGAATTCCTTGGAGAAGAACACGTCGCCGAAATCATGCAATTGCGCCAGCGCGTCGTGCAGCGTTTCGGCGCCGCCGAGCACTTCGCCGAGCTTGTCCTTCAGGATCTGCGTGTACAGAAGCTGCTTGGCGTATTTCCACTCGTAGAGCGCCTTGGCTTCGTCGAGGCCCTCGTAGCATTGCAGCCGGATCATCTTCAGCCCGCGCCACGCCGCGATTGCCTTCGCAAGTTCGGTCTTGCCGACGCCGGCGGGACCCTCGACCAGGATGGGCTTGTCGATCTGTTGCGACAGATAGACCGCGGTCGCGATCTGCCGGCTCGCAATATAGCCCTGCGCGGCAAGGCCGCTTTCCACTGCCTCGATCGAGGCGGTCGGCCCTTTTTCAGCCACGGGTTTCAACTCCGAATTCACTGGATTTCAGAGTGTTCTGCCTGCGTTCCCGGCAAAGAACAAGCCTCGTTTGCGGTATTTCGAGCGCCTGCAGTTCTGGCATGCGCGCGGACCGAACCGGCTAGAACCGGGTCCAGTCTTCAACCGGAACACCATTGAGAAAACGCGCCTTGACGTCGGCAACCGTATCCGGCTTGGCCGCGACTTGCTTGCCATAATCCTTGAGGTCGGCAATGCGATTGACGTTGTCGAGGCTTACTTCGCCGGGAACGAGGGATAGGTCGACGCGCAACATGCGGGCGTGGCCCGCGAGGTCGTTGGACAGTTCGAGCACGCCTTGCGCCTGTGCATGCATTAGAAGTTCGGCGATGCGGCCCTTCCAAAGCCAGCCAGCGAAGCCCGCCTTGAGGGTGCTGCGCCCGGCAAAGGGTGCGGATGTCGTGCCGACACTGAGAATATCGACATGGTTTAGCGGCACCCGGAGCCGGGAGAGCGCTTCGACCAGCGCTGCCATGCTGGGGTTGTTGGCCCATACCCCGCCATCGAGATAGGCGCGATCATCGACTTCCGCTGCACGGAAATAGGTCGGCGCGGCGGCGGTCGCCAAAGCAATGTCGGTTGCCAGATAATCTGCGGCTGCCGTCAGGGCCGGATGGTGATTGGTCCGGAAAATATGAACGCCGCCGGTTCTGGCATGACAGGAGGGAATGACGAGCCGGCACCGTGCGTCGCGAAGAATTTTCCAGGGGGCGCTGTCGAAAGCCGTCGCCAATTCGGATTGCAGGATCTCCTGAGCAAATTTTGGTTTGATCAGCGAACGCAGGGTCGCCAGCAATCTCTGCCCAAGACTCGTCATCGGAAAGACGGTGGGTCCCCGCTGTTCATAAAACTCCAGCATCGTCTGCGCCGAGAGGCCCATGCCGAGTCCGAGCGCCAGTATGCCGCCGGTCGAGGTTCCCGCAATCAGATCAAAATGGTCGGTCAGCTTGCACTTCGTGATCCGTTCCCACTCGGCCAGCACCGCGGCGGTGAAGGTGCCCTTGATGCCGCCGCCGTCCAGCGACAATATTCGAAACGTGCTGCCACTCCGCGGCTCGCCGCGAACCAATGGAAGCCGGCGCAGCTGTTCGACGATGCGGTCGGCGAGGACGTCTCCCTTCAGTGCGGTGGCGAGCGCGAGATTTTCATCTGGATCGAGGCCATTTCTGAGGTTGCGCAGAATTTCAGGGCGATCGCGCAGGTAGCCTTCCGCCGCGCCTCCCATGCTCGCTGCCAAGAAGCACGGCAAACCTCGTTCGCGTGCCAGTTCGAACTCGGCGGGAATTCCGGCGCCGCCCGGATTTTTGTCCCAACCCTTGCCCCCGACGACGACGACCGCGTCACACCGTTCTGCGATCCAGTTGCGCAATCGTTCCAGGTTCTGCGCTTTCTTGTCGTCGCCGCCTTCGGCCGGCACCTCATATACGAGACTGCATGATCGCCACGCCTTCATGTCGACGCCGTACTTGTCCGGCTCGCTGGAAAAGTGCCGGGAAATCGCCATCGTCAGGCAATCGCGTGCACCTCCGGCCTGCTGAAACTCCGCCGCTTGCTGCTGCAGGATCGGCCATATCGTCGGATGGCTGCCATGGATGATGGATCCGCCATCGCGGAAGATACTCGCGCTCAGTCGTGCGACGAACGATCGGATGCTGTCTGGATCGGCGCCGTCGGGAATGGATCCAGACAGCCAGATTCGGGCACCCTTGAGTGGGGCAGCAGAAGAGTCGGCCATATGGTCAATTCCTTCCACTTCGTTGCGGTAGATTAACTCTCGCGCGATCGATTTCTTTCGGATCGATGTGGGAACGCGGATCGCCTGCGCGGGGATCTTCGCGCCAGTTTCCAGCGCCGAGCGAGCCTCCGACGCTTGAGTCCGGCACCGGGAGAAGCTGCTGCATCAAAAGACTGTATGCGGTCTCGCCGCGCAGCGCGTCGAATGTTTCCGGACTGAGATAGGGTCTGACCTGTTTGAGCAGCTTGGCGCAGGCGGAGCCTGTGCTGCCGATCGGATACGCCGGTGTTTTTGGGTGGAAGCTGCGGAAGATTCGAAACTCCCGTTCGACGCCTTCCATGCCGCCAATGAAAACCGCAGCGGTAAACTCATATGTCTTTAGACGTGCGAGGCGTTGCGCGCCGAATTCGTTCGCATGGTCCTCCAGCAGATGAACGGGGTACTTTCCTGGCCTGCCGATCATCTCGTAGCGCATCCGTAGCAGGCTTGCGTTGCGCGTGCCTCCTTCGGGCGTCGCAATCGTCCCGTCGGATTCGTGCGCGGGTGTAACGACAACGCTCTGGTCGGCCGATGATGGCTTGACGTAAAGGCCCGACTGAAACATCAGGGTTTTCGGTTTTTTGACTGGTTTTCGCGGCTTTGTCCCGGTGGCGGCGTCATGCTCGATTCTCGATGCCACCTGCCGGACCAGAGGTGTAATCGCCGGATGGCCGCCGTAGACGACCGGATAATGCGCCAGGGCATGGGCGCAAAAGGCCCGCACCGCTTCGCGAACGTTGAGCAGGTTCTGGCTCTGCCAGTACTCCTCCTTTCGGTCCGGATCGGGCTCGCTGGCGGAGAGGAAAACGGGTGGGATGATCATGGGATGACCGTCCATTGCAGCGCAGTCTTCGGATCAAGATACTGCAAGCGAAGGTGTGAGCCGAGGAAGTTCAGGTGATCGGCCTGGCTGTTGGTGATGCCAAGCGGATCATACAACAACTTGCCGCCTGGTATTCCCGCGCTCGCTGCCTGAAATGCCCGTTCAAGATCGCGGCTGGTGGGCACGCCAAGGGCCATATCGATCCGGATGCGCGTAACGTCATCATGCAGCTCGATATGGCGACCGAGATATGGAACCACTTTCCATCCTTTGGTCTGGGCATAGGCCCTGACAGGACTCAGCATCTCCTTTTCCCGGTGCCGTTGCATCGCGGTGCGCATGTCGGCGACCCGACGCAGGACTTGCTTGATACCCGTCGGGGTCAAGGCCGTGACGACACCATTCTGGGCTGTCGCGTTTTTCGCGTTGAGCATAAGCGGCATGAAGAATGCGCCTTCCCTCATCCGCTGCACTTTGGGCCAGACCACCTGGATGCCGCTGACGCCGGCCTGATCCGCGAATGCGATCTCCTGCTGCACATAGGGGCGATGCTTGACGTTGGGGCTGTTCAGCAACACAACGGCGTCACTGTCCGCCAGTTCCTGCAACAGTTCCTCCTGGAATACCGCCCCCGGGCGAATCGAAATTGTGTCCATGAAGACGGTGTACCAACGCGCCGTGAAGGCTTCACGTAATTGCTGCGCTACCGCGCTCGAATCCATCCGGGCATAACTGATGAAAATCTTCCGCTTGGAGCGCTGCAGCCCGAGCGATTCGAGCACGAGTCCGGCAAGCTCGCCGATGTCGGCCGGATCACTCAACTCGAAGCCGTTGAACTCCGTGACCCCTTGGGGAGCGACCGTCGTGAAGGTGCGCAGATCGGCGACAACAGGAATGATCGGAACAGAGCGCTTCTTCGCTGCGGCAATTGCATCGATCTCGCTGGTGCCCATGCCTCTGCGGCAAAGGACGATGGCCACAGCATGCGCATCGACTGGCACAGAGTTGATGCGGCTCTGACCGACGATATCAAGCCGTTCTCCGGATTCACGCAGGTTGCGCGTCCGGCTGCGCAATTCCTTGACGAGCCTGGCGCGCCGGGAATCCTCTTTCGCGCCGATAATGATCGCAAAAAAATCGGTCATAAGAAATAACCTCTTTTGATTGATCTAATACAGATGCAATCTCTGGAGATAATAGCGACAACTATCGCTCGTTTCATCGAGAAAATTATCTGCGCAGCTTATGGCTTCGGCTGGGCTAATCTCGTGTCGGCGCCCAACTTCGCTTGTTGCCGCCGTTACATCAACAGGCCGGACATCCGGAGCAGGGCATAGCCGGCGATCAGGCCGAGATAGATCGGCCAGATCGACCAGGAGCAGAGCGCCTTGGAGTAGTGTCCAGTGCCGGCAGTCGGCGTTAGATCGAAGCAATCGCCGCGGGTATAGGTCCCCGCGCGAATCTTGGTGGCCACGGAATTGTAGAGCTGGCGATAGGATTTTTCGCGGCCGAGATAGGCGGCGTCGACCATACAGAAGATGACGATCGGGATGATCGCGTATGCGACGATATTGTCGTTCTTCAAGGCGCCGGCAAAGCTGAAGAGGGCGCTGACGATGGCCAGACACCACGTCTTGCACTGCGCGCTGTTGCCGGCAAGCCGGGTGATGATTGCCTGCAAATAGTTCAGATGCGCGATGACCGCAGCGTTATCGGCCGGATAGAAAGCCGAAGGGGGCTTTTCCTCTGGAGGAAGTGCCATGATCACAGCCTCTTTGGTCGGTCCGGGGTTCTGGACTGATCCAGACTTTAAAGGAGATGCGACCTCGATTGTACAGCCGTTGGTTGTCGTATGAAAGAGCCAAGGCGCAGGTCAGGCGTTGAGCCCTATCGCAGCGACAATCCGGTCGCCGCCTCCAGCTCCGTGATCGCCTGCGCCGCATTGAGCACCTTGATCGTGGTCATGCCCATTTCGCGCGCCGGCTTCAGGTTGACGCCGAGATCGTCGAGATAGACGCAGTTTTTGGGATCGACCTGCAACGTCTCGACCATCATCTGGTAGATGCGCGGGTCGGGCTTGCGCAGGCCGATCTTGGCGGACTCGATGACGTGATCGAACAGCACCATGACCTCGGCGACATAGAGCGAACGGCCGCTGCGGCTGCCGATCGCGTTGGCCGGAAGATTGTTGGTGATGCAGCCGGTCTTGAATTTGGCCTTCACGCGTTTGAGCGCCTCGACCATTTCGGGGCGTAGATCGCCCGAGAGCAGAGGCAACACATCGCTGCCGCGGACCTCGGCGCCCAGCACCTTCGATTCCGTGGCGAACAGCGCATCGAAGGCTTCGATATCGACTTCGGCGCGCTCGAATTTCGCCCAGGCGTTTTCCAGATGATTGGCCGCGTTGGTGCGCCGGATGATATCGGCGGGCAGCCCGCGTTCGGTCTCGAACCGCGTAAAGGCCTCGAACGGCGAGGTGGTCAGCACCCCGCCGAAATCCCAGATCACCGCCTCGACCATTGTTTCCCCGCCATATCTATACGCGACGGGGGAGCGGCTAACACGGAATGCCCTTCGGAGCCAGTCCGATCCGCGGCTTGGCGATGTCGGTTGCGCGGGGTATTGCTGCGGCCATGAAAGTCCTCGCTCGAGTAATTGCCAGTCTTGCGCTGCTGGTGGTCGCGCCCGCTCACGCCATCGTGGGCGGTGGCGCGCCATCCGCCGACGGCGTCGGTCGTTCGGTCGTCACCATCGTCGGTTCCCGCGGCAATTTCTGCACCGGCGCGGTGATCGCGCCCAAAATCGTGCTGACCGCGGCACACTGCGTGCAGCCCGGTGCCGATTACAAGATCGTCGAATATGGCGCCGACAAGCAGCCGTCGTTGCAGGACGTCAAGAGCGTCGCCATTCATCCCGGCTTCAAGATGCAGGCGATGCTGGCGCACCGGGCGACCGCCGATGTGGCGCTGCTGCAACTGGGTTCACCCGTCAAAGGCAAGACGCCATCGACGCTCGGCATGCCCAATATTCCAATTCTTGTCGGCAGCCGCTTTACGATCGCCGGCATCGGCGTCACGACGCGCGGCGATGGCAAGAGCGGCGGCACCATCCGCGCCGCCGGATTGGTCGCAACCGGCAAGCCGGGGACGCTGCAGATTCGACTGATCGATCCCGTGAGCCAGGGCACGCGCGACGGGCTCGGCGCCTGCACGGGAGACTCTGGTGGGCCGGTATTCGAGGACAAGCAATCAGGTCCGGCCATCGTCGGCGTCGTCAGCTGGTCGACCGGGCCCAATAGCTCGGCCGGTTGCGGCGGGCTCACCGGCGTCACGCCGCTGACGCTTTACCGCGACTGGCTGGTGCAGACCGCGCGGCAATGGGGCGCGGGGTTGTAGCTACGATTCGTAGGGTGAGCAAAGGCGCGCTTCGCGCCGTGCCCATATCATACTCCGTCATCCGAGTGGTGGGCACGCTTCGCTTTGCCCACCCTACGATTCTGCCGCTGCCGTCAGTGCCCCGCCGCCTTGTTCGCCGCCGCGTTGTTGAGCACGATCAGGCCGTCGACGGCGACGCCGACTTTGCTGTTGATCAGGAACGGATTGACGTCGATCGACGCAATGCGGGTTCCCGCGTCCGCCATCAGATTGGATAGCCCGACCAGCGCTTTCACCGCGGAAGCCTCGTGCAGCGCGGGCTTGCCGCGATAGCCCTTCATCTTGACGCCGGCCTTGGTCTTGCCGATCAGCTGTTTCGCCTCGTCGGCATCGAGCGGCGCGCCGGCAAGCGCCACGTCCTTCATCAGTTCGATATCGACGCCGCCGGTGCCGAACAGCACCACGGGGCCCATCTCGGCATCGAGCGAGGCGCCGACCACGAGTTCGAGGTCGGACTTGACCTGCTGCGCGATCAAAATGCCTTCGAGCTTCGGCTTGTTCTTCAGCTTCTTGACCCGCGCGGTGATGTCGTTGAACGCCTTCTTCACCTCGGCGGCGCTGTTGATGTTCAGCACCACACCGCCAATGTCCGATTTGTGCAGGATCTCGGCGCTGACCACCTTGGCGACCACGGGGAAGCCGATTTTTTTGGCGATCTTCACCGCATCCGCGGCGGTCTGCGCGATCTCTTCCTTTGAGACGGGAATGCCGTAGGCCTTTAGCAGCTTTTTCGAGGCGACTTCGTCGAGCGCCGCGGCGCCATTGGCGCCTTTTAGCGTCTTCTCCAGCACGGCACGCGCGGAAGCCTTCGAACTCGACGCGATCTCCGGCACGACCTTGCGCAGCGAGGCATATTCGATCAGCGACTTGATCGCACCCACCGCGCGGTCGAGGCCCTGCATGACCGCGATGTTCGGCAGCGACTTGCGCAGGCCCTTGGTGAACTCGGTAAAGCCGATCGACATCGCGCTGATATAGACCACGGGCTTGCTGGCCGCGCCCGCCATGTCGTTGACGATACGCAAATTGCGCTCGCGCAGTTCGTGCGGCGCCTTCGGCAGTTCGGCGTCGATGATCACGATATCGGTGTCGGGATCGTCGATCATGATCTTGATCGACTGCATGTAGACGGAGGGGTCGACTACCGCGGCAAATCCGGCATC
This sequence comes from Bradyrhizobium sp. AUGA SZCCT0160, assembly GCF_018130105.1. Lineage (NCBI taxonomy): Bacteria > Pseudomonadati > Pseudomonadota > Alphaproteobacteria > Hyphomicrobiales > Nitrobacteraceae > Bradyrhizobium > Bradyrhizobium sp. AUGA SZCCT0160. The sequence goes on along the minus strand of NZ_JAFCMD010000013.1, from coordinate 156,829 downwards.
GAGCGGATTGCCGACGATGCTGCCCGGTCCGAGCATCTTTGCGAGTTTCTCGGTGGCGTCCGCGCTCAGCGGTGCGAAGTTGAGCCCGGCGGAATCGAACGCGTCGATCAAGAGGCCGCGCTTGCCGCCCGACAGCGACACGCCGGCGAGACGATTGCTCTTCGGCGGTTCGGCATGCACGAAACATTCGGTGGTCTCGATCAGTTCGTCGAGGCCGCGAACGCGGATCACACCCTCGCGCGTCGAGATCGCATCGAAGGTTTGGATGGAGCCGGCGAGCGCGCCGGTATGCGCCATCGCCGCCGCACGGCCGCCCTCGGAGGCACCGAGCTTGAGCGCGATCACCGGCTTGCCGGCGGCACGCGCAGCCTTGCAGGCCTCCCGGAACACTTTGGTGTTCCGCACGCCTTCGAGATAGACCACGATCACGCGGATACTTGGATCGGCCGCGAAATAGGCCATCAGGTCCGGAGTCTCGAGCCCGGTCTCGTTGCCGGTCGTGACCATGTAGCCGACACCGACGCCGCGATCTTCCAGCGCCTGCCGGATCGCCATCACGATCGCGCCGGATTGCCCGGCGATTGCGACGGGACCTGCTTCCATCGTCACGATGCGGTCATCGATGTTGGTGAACAGGTTTTCGCCCGCGCTCAGATTGCCGAGGCAATTCGGGCCGGTGACGGCAAGGCCGGTTTCACGCACCGCCTCTTTCAGTTCGACCGCAAGCCGCTGGCTGTCGGCGTCCTGCAACTCGCTGAAACCCGAGGTGACGATGGTGGCGGAACGCGCACCGGCGGCCGCGGCGTCGCGGATCACCTGCACCGCGAAACGCGCCGGCACCAGCACCAGCACGTGGTCGGGTTTCTCCGGCAGGCTGGCGAAATCCTTGTAACAGGGGGCGCCCCAGATCGTTTCGCGCTTGGCGTTAACAGGGAACAGCTTGCCCTTGTATTGGTACTTGACCAGATTGTTCCAGATGCGCTCGGCATAGTTCCCGGGTTTGTCGGTCGCACCGACCAGCACGATGTTGCGCGGGTGGAGCATGGCATGGATGCTTTTGACGATGTCGCTGGCGTCGGACGAGGGCGACCAGTTTTCAGCCGAATGCGACGCGTTGACTACCCGAGCTTCCATGGAGCGTGCCCTTACCTTGTTGTTTCCTTTGGCAGACGGCGATCTCGTGCGATCGCTTCGGCCATGCGTTTTCATTCTTTTTATTGAGACTTGAGGAGGGTGGCAACACGCGTTGGCCCGATAGCGCCCTTTGCGCAGCGCACGATATCCCGGCAGGCGGAGTATTCATCGTCGCCCCGGGATTGACGGGCGGATGAACTCAGGGAACAGGCCCGATCAAGATGGCGTGCAGGAGATAGCGATCCGGCCCCGGCGTCAGCGCCTCGAACGGCCAGCAGGTCGACAGCACCAGTCCATATCCCTCGCCCATCGGATCGATGCCCGAGGCATCGAAGCGAACGATGGAAGTCGAATCCGCGCGATATCGGAATTTCTTGCCATCGCGGCGCGTGACGTCGATCTCGTCGCCGATGGCGACATTTTGCAGGAAGCGGAAATGCGTATCTCGGTGCGCGGAGTAGACGGCGACGCCGCGCTCGCCCGCATCGGGTGTGTTCTCGACATGGCCCGGGCCGAACGCGAGCGCCTGGCCGCTGCTGCCCGCCAGCACGATGGTGCTGGCATGGATCCGCTTTACTTCGATGCGGGCCACCGGCCAGGTGTCCGCCCATGACCACGGTTTTGTCTCGCGGCCGGTGACGATGGATTCGGTGAACGCGCGCTCCAGCAGGATCTGCGCGAGCGTCGCCTTGGCGTGGATGTAGCCGCCTTGGCCGAGCAGGATGAGGCCGGCGACGGCGAGGAGGAGAGGGAGGATGAAGCGACACATTTGGAACCTCCCGTCATTGCGAGCCACCGGGTCGCGCGGATGCGCGCCCGATGACAGGCTCCGCGAAGCAATCCATACTTTCTTTGCCGCGCGGTGGATTGTTTCGCTGCGCTCGCAATGACGGTTCGAAAAAAAGTCGCGCGCGCGACCCTGGGGGACGGAGGGCCGCGCGCGCATTCGGGAGGAGCTTGGGGGGCCTCCTCCGTCAAGGGGGCGTCAGGGGATCAACGCCTGGCGCCGATTGAACGCGAACAGGACAAGACTGAATATGAGGAAGATCACACCCAGGATCATTCTCAGTTCGGCATCGGTCGCGGTCTTCGGGAGCTGGACCGTGTTCGGCGCTGCCGTGACCGCAGGGGCCGCGCGTTTCAACGCCGCGACCTGAACCCTGGCCTCGCCGGCCTCGGCGCGACGTTCAGTCGGCGCTGCCGGCAGCCGCTGGCGTTCACCGAACACTTTGGCGAAATCCCACCCGGCCGGCAGGTTGATCGGCAGTTCCGAAACTTTCAGCGGTTCGCCTTCGGGACGGCTCGGCGTCTTGTCGACCGCGACGAGGCTGGTCAGCCGCGTCACCAGTTGATGATCGAGTGCGAGCGCGAGGATGGTCTTGTCGGCATCCTCCGGGCTCTCCTGCCGTGTGGTGCGCGCAACTTCGGCATCGGCAATCTTGCGCCGCGCCCATAGTTTCGACAGGCCCTTGCCCTCGGCCGCGCTCGCCAGCGGAAGCGTCACCACCCACGGACGGTCACCGATCCGGCCCTTGATCTCGACCGAGCCGGCGAGCTTGTCGAGTTTGGCGGCAAGAATCAGCGGCTCATCGAGGTAGAGGTCCGGGATCGGCGATGGGGTGATGTCGGCGGTGGGGTCGGAGAATTTGGCGGTGAGGTTGGTCACCGCGGGATTCTCCAGTTTCGAGAACAGCCCACGCATGCGCTCCTCGACCTGTTCCACCGAGCCGATATGGGTGAAGGCGCCGCGGCCGAGTTCGGCGGCACGCGTCATCAGATGGGTGTTCGGGGCCGAGCCGATGCCGACCATGAAGATGCGCGAGCGGCCACGCAGCGCGTTGATGGTCTCGAACAATTGCTGCTCATTGCCGATCGCGCCGTCGGTCAGGAACACGACCTGGCGGACATAATTGGAATCGCCAACGCTGTCGCTGAGCGCGGCGCGCATCGCCGGCACCATTTCGGTGCCCCCATTGGCCTGCAGCGCGCCGACGAACGAGGTCGCTTGACCGACACGCTCGCGGTCGGCCGGCACCGAGGCCGGGAACAGCATCTCCATGGTGTGATCGAAGCGGATCACGTTGAAGCGGTCGGCAGGCTGCAGGCGGCCGAGCGCGTAAGTGAGGCTGGCCTTGGCCTGGATGATCGAGACGCCGCCCATCGAGCCGGAATTGTCGATCACGAAGATCACCTCGCGCGGCAGTGGCTTCCTGTCGTTCTGTTCGACCGAAGGCGGCGTCACGAAGGCAAGCAGATAATCGCTGCCGCCGACATGTTCGCGAAACAGGCCGACCGACGGCGCCTTCTCCGCGGCAGGCTTCCAGGTGAGTTCAAAGTCGCGATCCGCCGGCACCACGCCTTCGGCGAGCTTGATGATGAACGTGCTGCCGTCGGGGCTTTCGGTCTTGATGGTGTGATGATGGCTCTTGATCTCGCCGATCGGGAATCCGGCCTGCAGGCGAACCGTGATACTTGTCGGATTGACCGGCGCGTTGGTCGCGGGATCGAGCACCTGCGGAGAGATGCGGTCGCGGTGCGGCACCGGATCGGATTTGCTGGCGCCCCAGCCGCCGCCGGGGCGGAAGTCGACGCTCTGCACCACGGGTGCGGGATTGTAGCGCGGCCCGATCACCATCGGCAGCCGCAGCGAGAATTCATTGCCGCTCTGTGCTACCTGCTCCTGATACTCGATCTGCACCAGCACGGTTTCGCCGGGGCCGATATTGGCGACCGAATTGGTGAAGATATTCGGCCGTTCCTGTTCGGTCAGCGCCGCCTTCTGTCCGTTGCGTGCCGCTTGCTCATAGATGATGCGGGCCTGCTGCCGCTCCTTGATGTCGCCGACGATGACGCGGTCGCCGACCACCATCTTCAGCGTATCGACGGCGCCGCCGGACGGCAGCGGATAGACGTAAACCGCCTCGACCCAGTCTTGCGTCGGGTTGCGGAAAACCTGCGTGACGCGGGCGCGGACCGTGGGGCCGGACACGGTGATGTCGACATCGATGCCAAGCCGCGAGGCGTCGGCGTAGCCGTCCTCGGTCTTCAGCAGCAGCGAACCGGAACGGGCATCGCCCGGCTTGAGGAAAGTGGTCTGCGCGCGCTCGGCGGACCAGGCCGGTAAACTCAAAAATAAGGCCGCAAATCCGATCAGCAGTGCGGCGGCGCCTTCAAAGGCGAAGAACAGTATTACGCGCATTTTGCGCGACAGGCGCGAACGCCTGTCGGGCTGGATTTCACCGCAGATCGTCATTTCCTTCTCCCGTGCGACGTGTTCGTCGTGCAGGAAATCTCCGGTAACGCGCTGACGGGCGCGAGCGGAATGATCGGCATTGTTCAGCCTGACGCCAGCGCCGTGCGCCACGGCAGGGGCGGCTTTGTGCGGGTTTGTGATGGATTGTGCGTCTGGTAGACTGCCCAAACAGGCCGAACAGGGGTGACGATGCCGACGCCGGACAAGCAGCTTTCCGCCGAACAAAGCCGGCAGATCGCCGATACCATTCGGGAAGAGATCGCCCGCCGCCGCATCTCCCGGCAATCGTTGGCCGAACTCGCAAAACTCAGTCTTTCGACGCTGGAAAAGGTGCTCGGCGGCCGCCGTCCATTCACACTCGCGACCACGGTCCGGCTCGAACAGGCGCTCGGCGTATCCCTGCGCAAGACGGTGGATGCGCCGGCGCCGGCCGCGCCGGTCAATGGCGACATCGCGCCAGATGGATTGGGCGCCTATTCGCGCCGCGCGGTGGCGTGGATCGAAGGCGCTTATGTCACGATACGGCCGTCGTTCGGCGACAAGGACGCGATCTTCGCCTACCTCACCGAGATTGTCTGGAGTGATGCGGCCTCGTCGCTCGTGTTCCACGAAGGCGAGCGGCAGGATGCCTTGTACACCCAATTCGGCGAAGTCGCGGTGCCGAACCAGTCCGGCCACATCTATCTCGTCACCAACCGGAACGGTCAGCATCGCCTGATCACGGTGGCGCGCGTGGCGATATCCGGCGAAATGTACGGCATCATCACCACGCTGCTGGCAGGGCGCGGCTCCATGCTGACGCCGATTGCCGCTCCAATCGCGTATGTCCCGACCAAGATGGTCGCAAACCCGAGTTTTGGGCGCATTTCGTCCGATAATGCCAATTATGCGCTGTATCGCGAACGTCTGCGGCGGACGATCGACGAGCCGTTTGCCATGTTTTTGCCTGGTTAGAGTCTGTTTTTGACGCGTTTCTTGACGCGCTATCGTCCCTTGTAATTCCCGCGCAAAGGGCCTATATCCCGCTTATTCGAATTGTCGTTTGCCTTGTTGACTACGCCGACACCGGCCCATCCCCAAGACATCGTTGAAATCGGATCAAGCTCACGCGGAGGTCGTGTGAGCAAAGCGCATTCGCGCATCTTGGAGATAGTTACATGGCTACCGGAACAGTTAAGTGGTTTAACGCGACCAAGGGTTTTGGCTTCATTCAGCCCGACGATGGTGGAACGGACGTGTTCGTTCACATCTCGGCTGTCGAACGCGCAGGCCTGAGCTCGCTCAACGAAGGTCAGAAGATCTCGTTCGAAGCGAAGAAGGACCCGATGCGCGGCAAGACCAGCGCTGAGAACCTTCGCGTCGACTAACAAAGGTTGCTGATTACGGATTACCACGGATGTACTGGGATCCTCTAATTAGCCTCTGATACAGAAGCCCGCCGGTGCAAATCGGCGGGCTTTTTGTTGCCAGCACCTCATCACGAGGCAATGGCTTTGTCGGTCGGCTTCGAAACGCTGAAATTCTTTCGCAGCGTCGGCTTGTGAATCTTTCCCGTCGCGTTGCGCGGCAGGGCGTCGACGAACTCGATCAGCCGCGGGCATTTGAACCGCGCCAGATTGGCCTGGCAGTGCGCGTGGATATCGTCGGCCGAAAGCGTATGGCCGGGCTTCACGGCCACGATCGCCATGCCGACTTCGCCCCATTGCTCGTTCGGGATGCCGATCACGGCGGCTTCGGCGATGGCCGTCAATTGATGCAGCACGCTCTCGACCTCGGCCGGATAGACGTTCTCGCCGCCGGAAATGTACATGTCCTTCCATCGATCGACGATGTAGTAGAAACCCTCTTCGTCGACGCGCGTGGCGTCGCCGGTATGCAGCCAGCCGTCGGTGAAGGATGATTGATTGGCGTCCGGCCGGTTCCAGTAGCCGGGCGTGACGTTCGGTCCCTTGACCCAGAGTTCACCGAGCTCGCCGACATCGGCGTCTGACCCATCAGGGCGAACGATCCGCACTTCCGTATGCAGCACCGGCTTGCCGGAGGAGCCGGCCTTGCGCGCGGCATCCTCCTTGTCAAGCGTCAGCACCGCGGGGCTGGTCTCGGTCATGCCGTACCCCTGCTGCAAGGCGACGCCGCGGGCTTCCCATATTTTCAACAGCGGCACCGGCATCGGCGCGCCGCCGACACCGCCGATCACGAGCCGGCTGAAATCGGCTGCGGCAAACGACGGGTGCTGCGACATGAACTGGTAGATCGCAGGCACGCCGAAGAACTGGTTGATGCCTTGCGCGGGATCGCTGATCAATTGCAGCGCAAGCCCAGGATCGAACGCGCGCATGATCAGCACGGTGCCGCCGGCGTGGAGCACGGGATTGGTGTAGCAATTCAGCCCGCCGGTGTGGAACAGCGGCAGCACCGTGAGCAGCACCGACGACGGCGAGATGTACGCGGGACCGCCGAGATTGACGCAATTCCAGAGCGTCATGCCGTGGGTGATGATCGCGCCCTTCGGCTGGCCCGTAGTGCCCGAGGTGTACATGATGGTCGAGATGTCATCGAGCGTGACCATCTCCGCGCGATCGAGCGGCTTTGACGCGGCGATCGCCGCTTCATAGGAGCCACCCGGACCAAGCAGCAATGCCGATGAAACGTTGCAGAGTTTGGCGACCGATAGCGCGACCTCGGCAAGATCGGTGTCGTGGATCATGACCTTTGGCGAGGCGTCGCCGACAATGAACTGCAGCTCGGGAACGGTGAGGCGGGTGTTGAGCGGCAGGAACACGGCGCCGATCCGGAAGCAGGCGAACTGCACCTCCAGCGTATCTGATGTGTTCAGCGCCAGCACCGCGACCCGGTCGCCGCGCGCGATCTTGAGTTTGTCGCGCAGATGGGTGGCGAGCAGCGAGATCCGCGCATCAAACTCCGCATAGGAAAGCCGGCGCTGGCTGGCGAGGTCGATCGCCGCGATTTTATCCGGCGTGCGGCGGCCGAAATGGGCGATCCAGTCGTAATAGCGGACGGACAAGGCTTCCTCCTGACGTCGCGCGTGCGCGTTGCACCCGCGGTCTCGTGTGCGATTGAGTCAGACTCTGAGGGCGAGGGAGCGAGCCACTTCACGAACCCCGCAGCAATTCGCTGATCACGTTGAACTGGTTGTCGCGAAATTCGACCATGTAGCCGTCCTTGATGGGGCGATAGTCTTTCGGTGAGGTGTTGAGCTTGACGCCCGGCATCAAGAGCGGCAGTTGCACATCCCTGAGGTTGGCGGCCTGCGCCATGATGTTCTCGCGGCTCAGATCGTTCTTGCACTGCTCCAGCACCACCACCAGCGCTTGGGCGACCATGTAGCCATATCCGGCGGCGAAATTCGCCGGATCGACATTCGGCACCCGCGCCTTCATGAATTCGCGGTAGGCGATCAGGTCGGGATCTTTGGAGTCGGCCGCATAGGGCTTTAGCGATCCGACCGACATGATGCCGCTCGCGGCCTCCAAGCCCGCCGGCACCATCACGGTTTCCTTGTTGGCGCAGCCCGAGGAGATGAAGCGCATCGGACGCCAGCCGGTCTCATAGGCTTTGCGGATCGCCTGCGCGCAGGCGCGCGGCGTCACGCTGTAGATCAGGAAAACGTCGGCCTTGGTATTGGCAAGGGTGAGGATCTGCGAATCCACGCTGGGATCGGCGACTTCGAAGCTCGATGCCAGCGCGATCGCCTTGTCGGCGTCGGCCCCAAGCGCCTCTTTCACGCCGCGCAAATAATCCTTCCCGGCGTCGTCGTTCTGGTAAAGGATCGCAAAGCGTGCATTGGGATTTTTGGCGCGCGCATAGCGCACGTCGATGCCGGCTTCCTCGACGTAATTCGGCGCCCAGGGCAGCGCCATCAGCCAGGGCTGGTTGACCGGATCGTTCCATTTCGACGCGGATGAGATCAGGAACAGGTGCGGCACCTTGGCGCTGTTGAGGTACTTTGCGGTCGCCGAACTCGGCGCGGTGCCCATGGTGCCGAACATGAAGGCGACGTTGTCGCTTTCGACCAGCCGCCGCGTCGCCTCGACCGTCTTCGGCGGCGAGAAGCCGTCGTCAAGCGAGACCATGTTGAGCTTGCGCCCGTTGACGCCGCCCTTCTCGTTGACCATGTCGAAATAGCCGGCAAAGGCCTTGCCGACGACGCTGAGCGCCGAGGCCGGGCCGCTATACGGCATGATGTTGCCGAACTTGATTTCGGTAGCGGTGATGCCGGGCTGTTGCGCGAAGGCAGCTGACGATGCGACGAGCGACAGCGCGAGGAAAATGGCCGGGACAGATTGGCTCCATCGGATCATGCTTCATCTCCCCGGCGTTTTGCCGATTTTGTGTTATTGCTTTTTTGCAGAAGGCTAGGGCATGGCCGGGGAACCGGTCTTGCGTTGAGTCGCCAGCCGCTCAACGCAAGTTTACGCAGGCCGATTCAGGGCATCGTGATTCCATCGGGAGGACGGCATGCAGGAGCGGACAACGGCGAACAGCCCGTTTTACAACGCGGATCACGAAGCGTTTCGCGACGTGATGCGGCGCTTTGTGACGCGTGAGATCGAGCCCTATGCCCATGAATGGGACGAAGCCGGCGAGTTTCCGCGCGCGCTTTACGCCAAGGCGGCCGAGATCGGCCTGCTGGGGCTCGGTTTCCCCGAGGAATATGGCGGCGTCGCTGCCGACCAGTTCATGAAAATCGTGGCCTCGCAGGAACTCGCGCGCGCCGGCGCTGGCGGTGTCTCCTCCAGCCTGATGAGCCACACCATCGGCGCGCCGCCGATCGCGCGTGCCGCCCGCGCCGAAATCAAGGCGCGGGTGCTGCCGGAGGTGCTGTCCGGCAAGAAGATATCGGCGCTGGCGATCACCGAGCCGAGCGGCGGCTCCGACGTCGCCAATCTGCGCACCAAGGCGCGCCGCGACGGCGATCATTACGTCGTCAGCGGCGAGAAGACGTTTATCACCTCCGGCATGCGGGCCGATTATCTCACGGTCGCCGTGCGCACCGGCGGTGAGGGCGCCGGCGGCGTCAGCTTGCTCCTGATCGAGGGCGATACGCCAGGGCTGTCGCGCACCAAACTCAAGAAGATGGGCTGGTGGGCGTCGGATACAGCGACGCTGCATTTCGACGAATGCCGTGTGCCGGTCGAAAACCTGCTCGGCGAGGAAGGTCAGGGCTTCAAGCTGATCATGCATAATTTTAACAGCGAACGGATGGGCATGGCGGCGAGCTGTACGGCCTATGCGCGCGTCTGCGTCGAGGAGGCAATTGCCTACGCCAGGGAGCGCCACACCTTTGGCAAACCGATCGCGCAGCACCAGGTGATCCGCCACAAGCTGGTCGACATGGCGCAAAAAGTCGCGGCCTCGCAAGCGATGCTGGAGATGCTGGCATGGCGGCTCGGACAGGGCGAAAGCCCGGTCGCCGAGATCTGCATGATGAAGAACCAGGCGACCCAGACCATGGCGTTCTGCGCCTCTGAAGCCGTGCAGATTTTCGGCGGCGCCGGCTTCATGCGGGGCATCAAGGTCGAGCGCATCTACCGCGAGGTAAAGGTCAACGCGATCGGCGGCGGCACGGAGGAGATCATGAAGGATCTGGCGTCGAGGCAGATGGGATTGTGAGAGATACGCTCGCACTTCCGTCATTCCGGGGCGGGAGCGAAGCGAGCGAGCCCGGAATCCATAACCACGATCGAGAGTATGGATTCCGGGCCTGCGCCAAGTGGCGCATCCCGGAATGACGAGGGATAGACTGACAAAATGCTCTTCACCGCCGACCACGACGAACCCCGTCGTATCCTGCAAAAATTCATCGCCGCCGAGATCAATCCCTTCGTCGACGAATGGGAGGAGGCCGGACAGTTTCCCTCGCACGCGCTGTTCAAGAAGCTCGGCAATCTCGGCTTTCTCGGGCTCAACAAGCCCGTGGAGTTTGGCGGGCAGGGGCTCGATTACAGCTACGCGCTGATGATGGCCGAAGAGCTCGGCGCCATCCATTGCGGCGGCGTGCCGATGGCGATCGGGGTCCAGACTGACATGGCCACCCCGGCGCTGGCTCGGTTCGGTTCCGATGAAGTGCGTCGTGAATTTTTGGCGCCCGCGATCGCGGGCGATGCGGTCGCCTGCATTGGTGTGTCCGAACCGGGCGCCGGCTCCGATGTCGCCTCGATCAAGACCAATGCGCGCTCGGATGGCGACGATTACGTCATCAATGGCGGCAAGATGTGGATCACCAATGGCGTAAAGGCGGACTGGATTTGCCTGCTCGCCAATACCAGCGATGGGCAGGTGCATCGCAACAAGTCGCTGATCTGCGTGCCCATGAAAACCAAGGGTGTCGAGGTCGCGCGAAAACTCGACAAAATGGGCATGCGCTCTTCCGACACCGCGCAGATTTTCTTCGACAATGTCAGGGTGCCGAAGCGCAACCGCATCGGCGAGGAGGGCAAGGGTTTTACGTACCAGATGGTGCAGTTCCAGGAAGAGCGGCTGTGGGGCGCCGCGGCGTGCCTGAAGGCGCATGAGTACATTATCGCCGAGACGATCGAATATACCCGCAACCGAAAAGCGTTCGGCAAGACCCTCCTCGACAACCAGGTGGTTCATTTCAAGCTTGCGGAAATGCAGACCGAGGTCGAGCTGTTGCGGGCGCTGATCTACCGCGCTGCCGAGGCGCTGATCGCGGGCGAGGACGTCACGCGTCTTGCGACCATGGCAAAGCTCAAGGCCGGACGGCTGGGACGCGAACTCACCGATGCCTGTTTGCAATTCTGGGGCGGCATGGGCTTTATGAACGAAACACACGTCAGCCGCGCCTATCGCGACAGCCGCTTGACCTCGATCGGCGGCGGCGCCGATGAAGTGATGCTGACGGTCTTGTGCAAGATGATGGGCACGCTGCCGGGAGCGAAGTAAAATTCAACTTACCGAACCATGAACGGATATCGATATGCTCTATCAGGAGAGCCAGAAGGTCACCGAGCTGAAGCATCGCCTTCAGTCCTTCATGGATCGCCACGTCTATCCGAATGAAGAGCGCTTCTACAAAGAGGCGGAAGAGCTGGGAGCCTGGAAGGTTTTCCCGGTTGTCGAGGAGTTGAAGCCGAAGGCGCGGGAGGCCGGCCTCTGGAACCTGTTCCTGCCGGAGAGCGAACACGGCGCCGGTCTGACCAACCTCGAATACGCGCCGCTGTGCGAAGTCATGGGGCGCTCGCATCTCGCGCCTGAAGTCTTCAACTGTTCGGCGCCCGACACCGGCAACATGGAAGTGCTGGCGCGCTACGGCACGCGCGAGCATCAGGAGCGCTGGCTCAAGCCGCTGCTGGCTGGCGAAATCCGCTCCTGCTTTGCCATGACCGAACCTGCGGTCGCCTCCAGCGACGCCACCAATATCGAGAGTTCCATCCGGCGCGACGGCGATGATTACGTCATCAACGGCCGCAAATGGTACACCACCAACGCGACCGATCCGCGCTGCAAGATCTGCATCTTCATGGGCAAGACCGATCGCGATAATCCGGATCGCCATCGCCAGCAGTCGATGATCCTGGTGCCGATGGACACGCCAGGCGTCAAGGTGCTGCGGTCTATCCCGGTGTTCGGGTTCTATGGCGTGCCTGACAGGGCCTCGGAAGTGGTGTTCGAGAATGTCCGCGTGCCCGCCACCAACATGCTGCTTGGTGAGGGCCGCGGCTTCGAAATCGCACAGGGGCGTCTCGGTCCCGGCCGTATCCATCACTGCATGCGGTTGATCGGGCTCGCCGAACGGACGCTGGAAAAGATGTGCGTCCGCACCAGAAGCCGGGTTGCGTTCGGCAAGCCGGTTTCGGAGCAGACCGTCACGCAGGAACGAATTGCGGAATCGCGCATCATGATCGAGCAGTCACGGCTCCTTACGCTCAACGCGGCGCACATGATGGATACTGTCGGTAACCGGGCGGCCAAGGCCGAGATCGCGATGATCAAGGTCGCGGTGCCCAACATGGCGTGCCAGGTGATCGATTGGGCCATTCAGGCCCATGGCGGCGGCGGCACCAGCAACGATTTCGGCCTGGCTGCGGCCTATGCTACGGCTCGCCTGCTCCGCCTCGCCGACGGTCCGGACGAGGTTCATCGCAACCAGATTGCCCGCCTCGAACTGCGCAAGCACAGCAATGCCTGAGGCGCGGCGCCAAGATGATATTGCGGGCGCCGCTTCGGCGCCCCAAACTGGCCTGAATCGAAATTGAGGGGAAACGCCTGATGATCACGCTTTATCACTGCGACGGAGCGCGCTCGTTCCGCCCGCTCTGGATGCTGGAAGAGCTCGGGCTGCCCTATGAGCTCAAGATGCTGCCGTTTCCGCCGCGGGTGTTCGCCAAGGAATATCTCGCGATCAATCCGCTCGGCACCATTCCCTTCATGGTCGATGGCGATACCAAAATGACGGAATCGTCCGGCATCTGCCACTACATCGGCACCAGATATGGCCCGACGCCGCTGATCGTCGGGCCCGACGAGCCGGCCTATGGCGCATTCCTGAACTGGATGTATTTTTCTGACGCCACGCTGACCTTTCCGCAAACGCTGGTGCTGAGATACAGCCAGCTCGAGCCGGAGGAGCGCCGCAATCCGCAGGTGGCGGGGGATTATGCAAAATGGTTCCTCGGGCGGCTGCGGGCCGTGGAAGCCGCCACCGGCAAGTCAGAAACGCTCTGCGCGGACCGCTTTACCGCCGCCGATATCGCCAACGGTTATGCGTTGCGGTTGGCCGGAAATATCGGGCTGGCCAAGGATTTCGGGCCCAATGTCGCAGCCTATTGGGCGCGGTTGCAGGCGCGTGACGGTTATAAGCGGGCGGTGGCCGCGGAACAGAAGGCTGGCGTCGAGCAGAATGTGGCGCCGCGGGTTCGGGGCTGATTAGAAACGCAGTCATTCCGGGATGGTGCGCGAGCACCAGACCCGGAATCTCGAGATTCCCCGATGCGCAATTGCGCATCTGAGGTTCGCTTCGCGCCCCGGAATGACGTCGTTTGCGTCCGTGACAGCCCCCCAATTTCCGCTATGGTTGCCCCATCGCAGCGGCCCAAGAGCCGCGCGAGGAGGATGCACCATGGACGACATCGGCCGCAAATCGGGCCATCTGATGCTGATCACTCCGGAGCGCGTGTTTTACGCGGGCCTGCTCGGCCGGCCGCGGGAACGCTGCTCGGGTGCGTTCAACATCTATGTCGCGATCGAAGGCGGGTTGTGGCTCACCACATCAGATGGTCGTGAGAGCCATGCCGAGATGGTCGCGATGCTGCCGAACACAGGGCATACCATCGCCAGCGACTATCGTTCGGTGCTGAGCGTCGTGATCGAGCCGGAAAGCGTTTGTCCCGGCGTGCTCGAAGACCTCGCCGCGCGGCTGTCGGGGCCTGAAGGCAAAGCCTTTGCCGACCGCATTCGCGCCGCCTATCTCGCCTTGCGCGAGCATCATGCGGGCGACGATTTCTCCAGCGCCGAGTTCGACTTTCTGTGCCTTGGCGAAGCCTTGCCGCAGCGCGTGCTCGATCCACGCGTGGCCCGCGCGATTGTGCAGATCGGAAAATTCTGCGGCGAACCGGTGACGGCCGCAAGCTGCGCCGCGGAGGCAGGCCTCTCGCCGTCGCGCTTCCTGCATCTGTTCAAGGAAGAGACCGGAATCTCGTTCCGCTCGTTCCGCGCCTGGAAGCGGGCGCGGCATTTGCTGCACTTCGCCAACCAGGACATCAACCTCGCGCATCTCGCGCAGGATATCGGCTATCCCGACTCCACGCATTTCAGCCACTCGATCCGCCGCTTCTACGGCTTGAAGCCGCGCGCGATCTTTTCCGGCTCGCGCGACTTGGCGATCTACCGCAGCAATCGCACCGGCGGCGCCAATAGCGGGTGGACGCAAGAAGCGGGTTGATGCGGGCCGCATGATCGCCAGCGCATGATCCGGAAAAGTGTGAAGCGGTTCTCCGAACAGATCATACGCCAAAACAAGGGCGACTTCCGCCCATTCTTGAAGGCTGATCCATGAGCGACAAGGCCGTCATTACCTGTGCGCTGAACGGCGTGCTGACCGACCCGAAACAGCACAACGTGCCTGTGACGCCCGAACAGATGGCGCGCGAGGCCAAGGCTGCCTTCAACGCCGGCGCCAGCATCATGCACATCCATCTGCGTCAGCAGGAGGCGGGCAAGGGCCATCTGCCGTCATGGGACGTCAGCGTTAGCAAAGAGATTCAGCAGGCGGTGCGCGAGGCCTGTCCCGGTGTCATCATCAACCACACCACCGGCACCTCGGGTCCGAACTATGGCGGCGCGCTCGATTGCGTGCGCGAGACCAAGCCGGAGATCGCGGCCTGCAACGCCGGGTCGCTGAATTACCTCAAGGTGAAATCCGACAACACCTGGGCCTGGCCGCCGATGATGTTCGATAACGCGGTCGAGAAGGTGCAGGACTATCTCGACGTGATGAAGGTCGCGGGCACGATTCCGGAGTTCGAATGCTTCGATGTCGGCATCGTGCGTTGTGTCGGTATGTACCGGCAGACCGGCATGTATTCAGGGCCGCTGGAGTATAATTTCGTGATGGGCGTCGCGTCCGGCATGCCGGCCGATCCGGATCTGCTGCCGATCCTGCTCAAGCTCAAATTGCCGGAAGCGCACTGGCAGGTCACGGCCATTGGCCGCGCCGAAATCTGGCCGCTGCACCAGCGCTGCGCCGATCTCGGCGGTCATTTGCGCACCGGGCTGGAGGACACGTTCTATCTCGCCGACGGCACCAAGGTGACCTCCAATGGCCAATTGATCGAAGCGATCGCCGCCTGCGCCCGCCGCGCTGGCAGGGAGATCGCCAGCCCCGCTGAGGCACGGCAGATATTTGGGACGAGGCATTAATTGTCGTTCCGGGGCGATGCGAAGCATCGAACCCGGAACCTCGAGATTCCGGGTTCGTCCTTCGGACGCCCCGGAATGACGACCAGGAACATTTATGGCCATCATCGAATCGACCATCGCCCCAAGCAGCACCGGCTACAAGGCCAACCGCGACGGCATGCTGGCGCTGATCGCGCGCATGCGCGGGCTTGAGGAGCGGACGCGCGCCGCCTCCGCTGCCGCCAAGGACCGCTTTCACAAACGCGGGCAGTTGTTGCCGCGCGAGCGCGTCGCGCTGGTGCTCGATCCCGGCGCGCCCTTCATCGAATTGATGACGCTGGCGGGCTACATGTTCGACGTGCCGGATGCCGACAAGAGCATCCCGGGCGGCGGGGCGATCGCCGGCATCGGGTTCGTCGCCGGCATCCGCTGCATGGTCAGCGCCAATGATTCCGGCATCGACGCCGGCGCGTTGCAGCCTTACGGCCTCGACAAGACCTTGCGCGTGCAGGAACTGGCGCTGGAGAACAAGCTGCCCTACGTGCAACTGGTCGAAAGCGCCGGCGCCAATCTACTGCGCTACCGCGTTGAGGATTTTATCCGTGGCGGCAATATCTTTCGCAACCTGGCCAGGCTGTCGGCGGCGGGCTTGCCGGTCGTCACGGTGACGCATGGTTCGTCTACCGCGGGCGGTGCTTATCAGACCGGGCTCTCCGACTACATCGTGATGGTGCGCGGCCGCACCCGCGCCTTCCTCGCCGGACCGCCGCTGCTCAAGGCCGCGACGGGCGAGATCGCGACCGAGGAAGAGCTTGGCGGTGCCGAGATGCACACCTCGATTTCCGGCCTCGGCGATTATCTCGCCGAGGACGACCGCGACGCGCTGCGCATCGCGCGCGACATCATGACCAACATGCAGTGGGACCGGCCAAAACCGGCTGAAACCTCGTATCGGCCGCCCCGCTATGACGCGGAGGAATTGCTTGGCATCATGCCGATGGACCACAAGCGTCCGGTCGACATGCGTCAGGCGATCGCGCGCTTCATCGACGATTCCGATTTCACCGAATTCGGCAGCAGTTACGGCCCCGCCACCATCTGCGGCCACGCCCGCATCGAGGGGCAGGCGATCGGCATCATCACCAATAACGGTCCCCTCGACGTGCCCGGCGCCAACAAGGCGACGCACTTCATCCAGGCCTGCTGCCAGTCGCGCACGCCGCTTTTGTATATGAACAACACCACCGGCTACATGGTAGGCAAGGCTTACGAAGAAGCCGGCATGATCAAGCACGGCTCCAAGATGATCCAGGCGGTGACCTCGGCCACCGTGCCGCAGATCACCATCTATTGCGGCGCCTCGTTCGGCGCCGGCAATTACGGCATGTGCGGGCGCGGCTTCCATCCGCGCTTCTGCTTCTCCTGGCCCAACGCCAAGACCGCCGTGATGGGCGGCGAGCAGGCGGCGGAGACGATGGCGATCGTCACCGAAGCAGCGGCTGCGCGGCGTGGCAAGCCGATCGAGAAGGAAAAGCTGGAGGCGATGAAGGCGCAGATAACAGGCGTGTTCGACGGCCAGATGGACGTGTTCTCGACCTCGGCACGCGTGCTCGATGACGGCGTGATCGATCCGCGCGATACCCGCAGCATCTTGTCCGAGGTGCTGGCGATCTGTCGCGAGGCGGAGGCGCGGCAACCCCAGCGCATGCAATTCTCGGTCGCGCGGCCATGACTGTCATGAAGCCGACGCCTTTCTTCAAAATCCTGATCGCCAACCGCGGCGAGATCGCGCTGCGCATCATGCGCACCGCGCGCCGCCTCGGCTATGGCGTGGTTGCGGTCTATTCGGATGCCGACCGCGACGCGCTGCATGTCCGCGAAGCGGATCAAGCCGTGCGGATCGGTGAGGCGCTGCCGACGCAATCCTATTTGCGGATTGAGGCGATCATCGCGGCGGCCAAAGCCAGTGGCGCCACGGCGGTGCATCCTGGCTACGGCTTCCTCGCCGAGAACGAAGATTTTGCGCAAGCCTGCCGCGACGCTGGGCTGGTGTTCATCGGTCCGTCGCCGGAAGCGATCCGGGCGATGGGCAACAAGGCCGGCGCCAAGGAGATCATGGAAAAGGCCGGCGTGCCCTGCGTGCCCGGCTATCAGGGCGCGGATCAGAGCGACGCCGTGATGCTGGCGGAAGCCAATAAGATCGGCTTTCCCGTGATGATCAAGGCGGTGGCGGGCGGCGGCGGGCGCGGCATGCGGCTCGTGGCCGACGCCGCGGCATTTCCGGATGCACTGCGCAGCGCACGGTCGGAGGCGCAGGGCGCGTTCGGCGATCCCACAGTCATTTTGGAACGCGCCATCGTCAATCCCCGCCATATCGAAATTCAGGTGTTCGGCGATCGCTACCGTAACGCCGTCCATCTCGGTGAGCGCGATTGCTCGGTGCAGCGGCGGCACCAGAAGCTGATCGAGGAGGCGCCGTCGCCGGCGGTGTCGCCGAAGCTGCGGGCGCGGATGGGCGCCGTTGCGGTGTCAGCCGTCAAGGCGATCGGCTATGAGGGCGCCGGCACGCTGGAATTCCTGCTCGATGGCAGCGGCGAGTTCTATTTCATGGAAATGAACACGCGGCTGCAGGTCGAGCATCCCGTCACCGAAGCGATCACGGGCCTCGATCTGGTCGAACTGCAACTGCGCGTCGCCAGCGGCGAGCCGCTTGGGCTGGTACAGGAAGACATCAAATTCTCCGGTCATGCCATCGAGGTGCGGCTGTGTTCGGAAGATGCCGGCCATGATTTCATGCCGCAATCCGGCACGATGGCGTTGTGGCAGATGCCGGACGGTATCCGGGTCGAACATGCGCTGCAATCCGGTTCCGAGATTCCGCCGTTCTACGATTCGATGATCGCGAAGATCATCAGCCATGGCGCCACCCGCGATGAAGCCCGGGGCAAGCTGATCGTCGGTCTGGAGCAGGTGGCTGCATTCGGCGTCACCACCAATCAGGGCTTTCTGATTTCATGCCTGCGCCATCCCGGTTTTGCCGCGGGCGAGGCGACCACGGCGTTCATCGGCAGCCACCGCGATGAATTGCTGGCGCCGCGCAAGGATGCAGCTTCGGATGCCGAGCTTGCGGCGTTGCTGTTGTATGTCACCGATCCCTCGGCGCCGAAGTGGAAGCCCGGACGTTCGCTGGCGGCGGCGTTCCCGGTTCCCGTTCGTGTCGAGATCGGCGGCGCGGTCCATGAGATCGAGATCGTGCGCGAGCGTGACGGCAGCTATCGCGGGCTCAACAACACGCTCTATCGAATCGAAGTTCACGCCGTCGACGGCGACACCATCCGCTTCAGCCGCGACGGTCTTGCGGAGTCCGTCAAATTCCTGCGTGACCGGGATCGGCTCTATTTCCTGCACCGCGGTGCCACGATTGCGGTCCGCGATTTGACGCTGGCCGCGCCGGTGTCAGCCGCGGCCAGCGGCGGCGACGGCAAGGTGAGGGCGGCGATGAACGGCCGCGTTGTCGCCGTGCTGGTCAAGCCGGGCGAGCAGGTCACGGCCGGCCAGCCTGTCATGACGCTGGAAGCGATGAAGATGGAGCATGTGCATACCGCGGGTGTTGCGGGCACAGTCGCGGCCATCGATGTCGCCGAGGGCGAGCAGGTGACGACGGGGAAGATCGTGGTGGAGATCGAGGCGGTGGCCTGATTTTACCTTCCAATAGTGGAGCATTTTCCGCGCTTCAAGCGTAAGCTGCCCAAAATCGTCACGCATTGGAGACGCTAATGAGCGGCGTAAGCTGGAAACTGGACGACGACTTCAAGACGGTAACGATCACGTTCCCTTCCACCCCGCCAGTTGCAATAAAAATGGATGCCGACGGTGCCGGCCGGATGATGCAAGACCTTGGAGAGTTTCGAGCCCGGATGAAGCCGGAAACTCCCTCGACTTACCAGACCGGCCAGAAGTGCGAGGCTGTGCCGTATCCGGCTTGGCGCACCGAGCCCGAGCTGATGCAGGGCAATACCGTTCTTCATATCCGGGATTCCCGGTTTGGCTGGCTCCACTACATGTTCTCGAAGGAGGACACGCAGAAGCTGATTACTCAGCTGCAGGCCCAGCTCAACGCCCGCCCTGAAACGCAATCGAGCAAGTTGAACTGATCCGCCGCAGTAGCGTAGGGTCCCAATATGGGTTTGCGGTAACGTAACTTCCCTCTTGGAATCATAGATGACGCGAAGCGTTTGGTTGTTGTTGCTCTCGGCGTTGATAACGATACTGAGCGTGCAGGGGTATCTGTGGGCACGGGGTATCAGGCCCTCGAAAAGGAACAGCCTCTGGGAGCACCTTACTTGGGAGATGATTCCCAAGGATGAGCAGACTTCAAATTATGTAAGACAGAGACTTTTGGGAGTCATTTTGGTGCTCCCGACAACTGTGCTGCTCCTGAATCTTATCTTCGAAGGTAGCAATTCTGTGGTCGTACAGGTGCTCGTTCTATTGTTCGTGCCGCATCGTGTCTAGGTTGACTCATTCCGCCCGCCCAGTCCCCTCATTGAGCCAGCACGCTACCTTATGCCGCGCGCCGGCATCAAGCAGCGACGGCCGTTCGACCTTGCAGCGGTCCATCACGTAGCGGCAGCGGGTGTGGAAGGCGCAGCCCGACGGCGGGTTGATCGGGCTTGGCACGTCGCCGTCGATCATGGGCGCGAGCTTCTTCGCCTTGGGATTGGCGACCGGCACCGAGGCCAGCAGCGCCTGCGTATAGGGATGGCGCGGGTTGGCGAACAACTCGGTCTTGTCGGCGATCTCGACGATGCGCCCGAGATACATCACGGCGACGCGGTGGCTGATATGGGCTACCACGGCGAGGTCATGAGCGATGAACAAATAGGAAAAATTGTTCTTGCGCTGCAGGTCGATCAGCAGGTTGATCACCTGCGCCTGGATCGAGACGTCGAGCGCGGACACCGGCTCGTCGCAGACGATCAGGCTCGGCCCCAATGATAACGCTCGCGCGATGCAGATGCGCTGCCGCTGTCCGCCGGAGAACTGATGCGGATAGTTCTTCATCTGGTCCGCGCGCAGGCCGACCTGGGCGAACAGTTCGGCGACCCGTTCCTGCTGCTTGGCGCCGGTGGCGAGGCCGTGGACGCCGAGCGGCTCGCCGACGATGTCGCCGGCGGTCATGCGCGGATTGAGCGAAGCGAACGGATCCTGGAATACGATCTGCATCGAGCGCCGATGCGGGCGCAGATCCGTCTTGCTGAGGTTGGTGATGTCGGTGCCATTAAGCTTGATGGCGCCGCTGGTCGGTTCCACCAGCCGCAACACGCTGCGCGCCACCGTCGACTTGCCGCAGCCGGACTCGCCGACCAGCCCCAGCGTCTCGCCCTTGCCGACCGAGAAGCTGACGCCGTCGACCGAATGCACGGTGCCGATGCGCCGGCGCAGGATGCCGCCGCGCACCGGGTAATGTTTGACGAGGTCGGTAACCTCCAAGAGGGGCGCTCTGTCGGTCATATCGCGGCCACCATTTCCGCCGCGCGCCAGCACGCCGCAAAATGATTATCGCCGAAATCCTTGAGCGGCGGATATTCTGCGCGGCAGCGGTCGATTGCGAACGGACAGCGCGGCGCAAAGGCGCAGCCCGGCGGCAAATTGGTCAGCGACGGCACCATGCCGGGAATTTCGTTCAACCTGACATCCTCTTTCGCGCCAAGCGAAATCACCGCCGGCATCGAGGCCATCAGGCCGCGGGTGTAGGGATGCCGTGGATTCTCGAACAGCGCCTCGACAGTGGCCTCCTCGACCTTCTTGCCGGCATACATCACGATCACGCGCTGCGCGGTCTGGGCAACCACGCCGAGATCGTGGGTGATCAGGATCAGGCCGGTGCCGAGCGTCTTCTGCAGATCGACGATCAGCGCCAGGATCTGCGCCTGGATCGTGACGTCGAGCGCGGTGGTCGGCTCGTCCGCGATCAACAGCGCCGGGCGACACGCCAGCGCCATCGCGATCATCGCGCGCTGGCGCATGCCGCCGGAAAGCTGGTGCGGATATTCCTGCGCGCGCCGCTCCGGCTCGGGAATCCGGACGAGGCGCAGCATCTCGACCGCCTTCGCCCACGCTTCCTTCGCCGTCATGTCCTGGTGCAGGCGCACCACCTCGGTGATCTGGTCGCCGATCCGCATCACTGGATTGAGCGAGGTCATCGGCTCCTGGAAGATCATCGACATCCGGTTGCCGCGGATCTTGCGCATGTCCGCTTCGTCGATGCCGAGCAAATCAGTGCCTTCGAGCGTCACCGAGCCGCCGACGATCCGGCCCGGCGGGTCCGGCACCAGGCGCATGATCGACAGCGCGCTGACGCTCTTGCCGCAGCCGGATTCGCCGACGATCGCCAGCGTCTCGCCGCGGCGAACGTGGAAAGAGACGTCATCGACCGCCCGGAACAGGCCCGAATTGGTGAAGAACACCGTCTGCAGGTTCTTCACGTCGAGAACCGTGTCTTCCGCCCCGATCCCGTTCATCAGCCGCGCTGCCTCGGGTCGAGGATATCGCGCAGTGCGTCGCCGAACAGATTGGTGCCGAACACCGCAAGGCTGATCGCGACGCCGGGGAAGATCACCAGCCATGGCGCGGTGCGGACATATTCCGCCGCCGATTCCGACAGCATGCGGCCCCAGGACGGATAGGGTTCGGGAATGCCGAGGCCGAGAAACGACAGCGAGGCTTCGGTGAGAATGGTGGAACCGAGCTGCGCGGTCGCCAGCACGATCAGCGGCGCCAGCGTGTTCGGCAGCACGTGGCGGATCGCGATGCGCCTTTCGCTCATGCCGATCGACTTGGCGGCTTCGACGAACGGCAGTTCGCGCAAGGCCAGCGTGTTAGCGCGGATCACGCGGGCCACCGTCGGGATCAGCGGGATCGCAATCGCGATGATGACGTTCGGCAGCGACGGCCCCAGGGCCGCCGTCATCACCAGCGCCAGCACCAGCAGCGGCAGGGCCTGCAAGATGTCGGTCACGCGCTGGAACAGCAGATCGACCCAGCCCGAGAGATAGCCGGAGACGAGGCCGACGATGACGCCGAGCGTCGAGCCCAGCAGCGTGGCGCCGATGCCGACGGCGAGCGAAATCCGGGCGCCATGGACGATCCGGCTCCAGACATCGCGGCCGAATGAATCGGTGCCCAGCCAATGCACGGCATCGGGCGCCGCCAGCCGGTGCGTGGAATCGACGCTGAGCGGACTGAAGCGGCAGATCAAGTCGGCCGATATCGCCACCCAGACGAACATTATCATGATGAAGAGGCCGATGGTGCCGAGCATGTAGCGTTGCGCGAGAAACGTCAGCCGGCGCCAGCCATGCGTCGAATGGGCGCCGGCGCGTTTCAGTTCGCTATCGTAATTGACTACAGCCAAACCTGAATCTCCTAATCCCCGTAGCGGATGCGCGGATCGATCGCGGCATACAGCAAGTCGACGGTGAAGTTGGCGAACACCACGACGACCGCGATCAGCATCACGAGGTTCTGCACGATCGGGTAGTCGCGCCAGCGCAGCGCCTCGACCAGGAAGCGGGCGATGCCCGGGATATTGAACACGGTTTCGGTGACGATCAGCCCGCCGATCAGGAAAGCGGCCTCGATGCCGATCACGGTGATGACGGGCAGGATGGCGTTCTTCAGCGCATGGCGGTAATTGACCGAATTCTCCGAGGCGCCCTTGGCGCGCGCGGTGCGGATGAAATCCTGGCGCAGGATTTCCAGCATCGAGGAGCGCGTGATACGCATCGTCAGCGCGGCGCTGCGAAAGCCGACCGCCATCGCCGGCACGGCGTAGATGGCGATCGCTTCGGTCCAGGTTTTCGGATTGGGGTTGAAGATCGGCATGGTTCCGAACATCGAAACCGACGCCATCAGGATCAGCAGTCCGAGCCAGAACGAGGGCAGCGACAGCCCGCTCAGGCTGACGATACGCAGGGCATAATCAAGCCGGGTGCCCTGGTGAACGGCGCTGATGACGCCGAGGGGAATGCCGATCGCTGCGGAGAACAGCAGTGCCAGGCCCGCCAGCCGCGCCGTGATCGGAATTCGCGGCAGGATCTCCTGCAGCGCCGGTTTTTCCGACACATAGGAATAGCCGAGATCGCCGTGCAGCAACCCGCCGATCCAGCGGAAATACTGCACCACGATCGGGTCGCTGAGACCGAGTTCCTTTTCCAGATTGGCCTTGTCGGCGGGATCAACAAAGCCGGCTGCGTCGAACAGGATGTCGACGATATTGCCGGGAACGACGCGCAGCAGCACGAAGATGATGATCGAGATCCCGATCAGGGTCACGAACATCAACGCGAGGCGTCGCACGATATAAGCAAACACCTGGCTATTCTCCCTGGCCGGCCGACGTTATGGCGGACGCTACTTGTCCATCCATACATCCTCGTAACGATAGCCGTTATAGGAGCTGTTCACCATGATGGTGATGCCCTTGACGTAGGGCTGCCAGCACGAACCCGAGCGGCCGTGGTAGATGATCGGGCGGGCGACGTCTTCCTGCAGCTTCTTGTCGATCTCCCAGACGATTTTCTTGCGCTTGGCGACGTCGGTTTCCTGGGATTGCTCGCCGAACAGCTTTTCGATGTCCTTGTTGCAGTAGTTGGTGTAGTTGCGCTCCGAGCCGCAGGAATAGTTCTCGTAGAACGACTGGTCGGGATCGTCGACCGCATTGCCGGTCAAATTGAGGCCGAGCGCATAATCCTTGCGCGCGACTTTCGAGAACCAGTTCGCCGTCTCGACCACGTCAAGCTCGCCATCGATATAGATGCTCTTGAGCTGATCGATCAGGATGATGGCGGGGTCGCGATAGATCGGAATATTGCGCGTTGCGACCTTGACCGCGAGCCGCTTGTCCGGCCCAAAGCCCGCCTTCTGCATCAGCTTGCGCGCTTCTTCCCGGTTGGCGTTGATGTCGGGCCCGTAGCCCGGGATCGTCTCCAGCATCTCTTTCGGCATTGCCCACAACCCGCCCGGGGCGGGAAGCATGGTGCCGCCGATATCGGCCTGTCCCTCGAACAGGATCGAGATGAACGCCTTGCGGTCGATCGCCAGCGCCATCGCGCGGCGGATATCCAGGCTGTCAAACGGCGGCGAGGACGAGTTGACGATGATGTTGGTCGAGACGTTGATCGGTTCGACGACGCACACGGCGTTCGGCGACTGCTTCTTGACGTCCTTGAGCAGCGGGATCGAGACCTCGGTCGGGAAGGTCATGTCGAACTGGCCGGAGATAAAGCCGAGAATCGCGGTCGACCGGTTGGTGATGATGGTGAATTCGATGCCGTCGAGATGCGGCAGGCCCTTCTTCCAGTAATCCGGGTTGCGCGTCAGCTTGATCGATTCGTTGGCCTTGAACTCGACGAACTTGAACGGACCGGTGCCGGTCGGCTTGGTACGCATGTCGCCGGCCGAGACGTGGCAGGGATAGACCGGTGTATAGCCGGAGGCGAGCAGCGCCAGCAGCGCCGGCTGCGGCCGCTTCAGGTTGAACGACGCCTCGAAATCGCCTGACGTGGTGACGTCGACGACCTCGTCGTACCAGGATTTTCGCGGGTTCTTGCGGAACTTCTGCTGCGACTTGCCCATCAGCATGTCGAAGGTGCATTTGACGTCCGCGGAGGTGAACGGCTTGCCGTCGTGCCACTTGACGCCCTGCCGCAGCTTGAAGGTGAGCTTCTTCTTGTCGCCGCTCCAGGCCCAGCTTTCCGCAAGATCCGGGACGATCGATTCCATGGAGTTCTGCGGGACGTCCTGCTTGTAGATCACGAGGTTGTTGAAAACCGGCATGAAGGGAATGTTGACCGAATAGGTCGCTTCCTCGTGGATTGAAGCGCTGGCCGGGCTGTCGCGGTGATAGACCTTGAGAATGCCGCCCTGCTTGGGCTCGCCTGCCGATGCAACATGGTAGGCCGGCAGCAATAACAACGCCGCGACGGCAAGCGTTCGCACGCTCCGCATGGTGTCCCCTCCCGAGAATGTTCGGTCTCAATGGCCGATTACCACCGACGATAGCATGACCATCCTGCCGGGCAACCGGCCAAGTCCGGGCGGATGTTGGCAATTCGAACTAATAGTCCGTGTGGTGGAACTGACCCGACTTTTGCGGCGATTTGCACGGAAATGGGTCAGCAATTGCCGCCGTCGTTGCGACGCACACAAGATAATCGCGCCATAATGCCTCACCCGAGCATTCGTGCCGTCACATTCCCTCATATTTCGCATCAACGCGGCCCCGCGTTTGCCGATCAGCGCCACTCACACGATCCGCGAGGTCTTGTTGCCCCAGTAGCGGTCGCGCAGCAGGCGCTTGTAGAGTTTGCCGGTGGGCAGCCGCGGCAGTTCTTTCTCGAAATCGATCGAGCGCGGCACTTTTTGGCGAGACAGCGACTGGCTGCAGAACGCGATCAGTTCCTCCGCGAGATCCGGCCCCGGCGAAACGCCGGGCATCGGCTGCACCACCGCCTTTACTTCCTCGCCCAGATCCGGATTGGGCACGCCGAACACCGCGGCGTCCGCGATCTTGGGATGAGTGATCAGCAAATTCTCGCATTCCTGCGGGTAGATGTTGACGCCGCCGGAGATGATCATGAAGGTCGCGCGGTCGGTGAGATAGAGGAAGCCGTCATTGTCGACATAACCGACATCGCCCACCGTACTCATGCTGCCGTCCGCCGAGCGAGCTTCCTTTGTCTTGGCCGGATCGCAAAAATATTCGAACGGGGTGGCGGTCTTGAACCACACCGTGCCCGGCGTGCCGACGGGAACGGCCTGCATGTTCTCGTCGAGAATATGCAGATCGCCGAGCAGCACCTTACCCACGGTGCCGCGATGGGCCAGCCACTCCTCGCTGTTGCAGGAGGTAAAGCCGAGCCCTTCGGTGGCGCCGTAATATTCGTGGATGATCGGCCCCCACCATTTGATGATGTCGTCCTTGACCGCCGCCGGACAGGGCGCTGCGGCATGGATCGCGATCTCGAGCGACGACAGATCGTATCGGTTGCGCGCCTCCTCGGGCAGCTTGAGCATGCGCGAGAACATCGTCGGCACCAGCTGGGTGTGCGTGATGCCCCATTTAGGGACCAGCGAGAGATAATGCTCCGGATCGAACCGTTCCATGATGACGGCGGTGCCGCCCATCTTGATCGTCAGGTTGACGGCGGCCTGCGGCGCCGAGTGGTAGAGCGGCGCCGGCGACAGATAGATCATGCCCTCGCGGTATTGCCAGATCTTCACCAGGAAATCGAACAGCGGCAAATTCTGATCGGCCGGAAGTTCCGGCAGCGGGCGCAGAATTCCCTTCGGCCGACCGGTGGTGCCGGAGGAATAGAGCATCGCGGTGCCGACGCATTCATCCGGTATCGGCGTGTGCGGCATATCAGCCGTCACTTGCTGCAGGCCGACGATGCGGTCGCTTTCGTGCCAATTTTCTCCTTGGCCATCGGCGACGATACAAAGCTCCACCTGCGGGCATTCCTGCAACGCCTCGCGCGCGACATCGAGTTTTTCCCGAGAGGTGATCAGGATGCGCGACTGGCTGTTGGTCAGGATGTAGGCAAGCTCGCTCGCGGTGAGGTAGGAGTTCACGCAGGTGTAATAGAGGCCCGAGCGCTCGCCGGCGCCGCAGGCTTCGAGATAGCGGCTGTTGTTCTCCATGAAGATCGAATAGTGGTCGAGCCGCTTCAGGCCACGCTGCCGGAACAGATGCGCCAGCCGGTTGGAGCGCGCGTCGAGTTCGCGATAGGTGACGGTCTCGCCGGTGCCGGCCATGATGAAGGCGGGCTGCAGGGGGCGAAGTTTTACATGCTTGCCGGTGTACATTCCGTCTCGTTCTCCTAGGCTGCCAGTTCGAGAATTTCGCGGACCTGTGCCGGCCCTTCGATCTTGCGCGGATTGCGGGGCACCCAGGGTGTCGCCATCGCCTGCTGTGCGATGCGGTCGAAATGCTCGGGTCCGACTTTGACCTCGCGCAGGCTGCGCGGCATTCCGAGCCCGCGAATGAAATTATCGAGCACTTCGCTGGCGTCCTTGCCCGGATACCCCATCGCGGCTGATACCAGCGCCTGGCGCTCGGCATTCACAGATATGTTCCAGCGCATCACGCTCGGCAGCATCACGCACGACGTATGGCCGTGCGGCACGCCGAATTCGGCGCCGAGCACATAGCCGATGCCGTGGCTGGCGCCCATCGGCACGCCCGCGGCCAGCGGGCCGGTCGAGAGCCAGGTGCCGATCTGGCAATCCATCCGCGCGTCGAGATCGCGGCCATTGGCCTTCACCCGCGGCAGCGCCTGCGCCAGCAGCGCAAGCCCCTTCAGCGCCTGCGCGTCGGCATAGGGATGCGCTTCGCGCGCGCAAATGCCCTCGACGCAGTGGTCGACGGCGCGAATCCCGGTCGACAGCCACAGCCATTCCGGCGTGTGCAGGCCGATCGCGGGATCGAGGATCACGGCGCGCGGCATCACCAGCCGATGGCGCAGCGCTTCCTTGACCTTGGTCCGCTCGTTGGTAACGCCGGCGTTGGCGGTGAATTCGCCGCCGGCGATCGTCGTCGGCACGCTGATCTGCCGCACCGCCGGCGGGTTCATCGGCGGCGGCGCGCCGGCAACGGCCCTTATTTTGTCGATGCCTTCGACGGTCGTAATGTCATTGGCGAGGCAGAGCTGCACCGCCTTGGCGCCGTCGGTGATCGAGCCGCCGCCGATGGTGACGATGAGGTCGGCCTTGGCGACACGAGCCTGTTCGGTGGCCGCTATCACGGCCGCCCGCGGCGTATGGGCGGGCATCGCGTCGAACGTCCCGACGCAGCGCGGCCCCAGCATGTCGCGAATGTTCCTGATCGCGTCGGTCTCACGGTTGAGCGTGCCGCTGACCATCAGGAACGCCCTGACCGCACCGAGCCGGGCCATCTGCTCGACGATCACCTCGGATGCCGGCCGTCCGAACACGACCTCATCCATGGCGCCGAATACCACACGCCCTCTATGCACGCTTGTCCTCCCCGGACATTTTGGTTTTGTTGGCAGGGAGGTTAGCGGAGGAAATTCCGGACGTCATGCCCGAAGATGATGCGGGTGGGGAGGTGGTGCTGTCTCGCATCGTCGTCCCGGCCTTGAGCCGGGACCCATACTCCGCGGCGGTTGTTGTTGCAGAAGGTCTCTGACGCCGGTGTTCCTATCGGGTGGCCGCGGCGTATGGGTCCCGGGTCAAGCCCGGGACGACGCGGATATGGTTCCGCATTCCCGCGGCGGGTTTCGCCCGGGTCGTTCAAATCGTTCGCCCCCAAATCCAGATGGCGCAGGGAATGCCGGATGCGCGCTGCACCCGCGGTCTCATGTGCGATTGTGCATAAGAATGCTGCACATGAGCATACAGGGCAGCGGAGAGCATCCGACATTCCCTGCGCAATGGCTTTACGGCTTATGACGCGCTCTCCCCGGTGAGACGGCCTCTATTGCCACCGTCGCCCCTCGGAAGCGTTAGCTCCCGAAAGACTTGACGCCGTTACGGGCGCCAGGACCACACGCTTTCGCCGTACGCTTCAGCCGCGACCGTCAATCGCAACCTCAGCGTCCACCGCGACCCGCCCCTCGTTGTGACGATGGCCAACGCCCTCTGAGTGGGACGGGATGACGATAGCTGCGCACTGATTTGGGTCGGATGGCAACAAGAATAATTTTGATTTGCAGAAATTTTGGACTTGACATGATTTCTGTAAACCCGAACTGATTTGCCCGACGGGCTACTATGTCGCACCCAGCCGTTATTGCGAGCGCAGCAAAGCAATCCACGACGCCGCGTTACGAGAGATGGATTGCTTCGCTTCGCTCGCAATGACGATCCCGCGCGGTGAAGGATGGGTGGGCCACCGCGCCGTACAGATGCCGCCACCTAGACAAAATCTTCCAGCACCTCCTCCACCGGCCTACCCGCCAGATCGGATCGGGCCAAGCGCACCGTGATTCCGACCTTGCCGAGCGTATGCGGGATCGGCGGGCTGAATTTGGCGACGCCAACGGTAATGCTGTCGATCAAGGCGAAGCGCCGCAGCAGGCCGATCGCAACAGCTTCCCCGAGCGCTTCCAGCGTTTGGTATTTCGTCGCGCCGGCAAGACTCACGGCGGCATCCACCACAGCGTCATAGCGGATCGAGGCATCCAGCCTGTCGTCCCGGTGCGTCGGCGCCGCCTTCAGCGTCGCGTCGATGTCGAAGGTGAATTTCTGGCCGAGGCGGCGTTCTTCCTCGAACAGGCCGTGGTACCCGAAGGTCTGCAATCCTGATATCTGGATGGTCGTCAGCATGGGCGCTCCTTCATCTGAAGGTGGATCGGATTTTTTCCGATTGCCCAGGCGCGCGGCTGAATACCTCGCGCTTCCCGATGGTGCCCCATCTGCGATCGCCAGTCGCGCGAGAGTGTGAGTATACGGGCGCAACGGTCGGGGCTCAAGTGTAAGCCGAAAACTTGTAGGGTGGGCAAAGGCGCGTTTGCGCCGTGCCCACCACAGTTTGGCGTCATAAAAAGATGGTGGGCACGCTGCGCTCTGCCCACCCTACCAAGAGCTAATCATTGCTCGCCGGCGTCTGGATGAAGCCGCGATTATGTGTCGGGCTGATCAGGATCTCGTTGACGCAGACGCGCGGCGGTAGGCTGGCGACGAACGCGATGGTGCGGCCGCAATCCTCGGGCTGCAGCATCTTCGCCAGCTCGGTTTCGTTCGGCGGCACCGGGCGCGATTTCAGGATCGGGGTTGCGACCTCGCCGGGCGACAGGCAGCAGGCGCGCAGCCCGTTGACGCATTCGTCCATGTTGAAGGAATGGGTCAGCGCCAGCACCGCATGCTTGGTGGTGGTGTAGGCCGGGCCCGTCATCTTCGAGACATGACGACCGGCCCAGGACGCGACGTTGATGATGCAGCCATCCTGCTGCTTGCGCATCGCCGGCAGCACAGCGCGCATGCAGAACATGACGCCGTTGAGGTTGATATTGACGACCTTGTCCCAGCCCTCCGGTTCCACATCCGCCCAGCTCCGCTTCGGTACGTTGACGCCGGCACTGTTGACCAGGAGGTCGATCCGGCCGTGCTTGGCGAGGATCTGGTCGGCGACCTTGTTGACGTCGGCCCTGTTGCTGACATCGAGCGCGATCGCCTCGGCCTTGCCGCCCTTTTTGGTGATGTTGGCCACGACCCGGTCCAGCTCGGCCTGGCGGCGTCCCGAAACCACGACGGTCCAGCCGTCCGCCGCGAGATGCTCCGCGCCGGATTCACCGATTCCCGTGCCACCGCCCGTCACCCAGGCCACGCGTTTCCCATTATTTGACATGCAAACTGTCTCCGTTGCTTTGTGAGGGGCGTTTTTGCTAATCCAGCCGGCGAAAACTCCGGCCATTGCCCCTCAGGGAATGTTGCATGAACACCACCGCCAGCGCCAACCTGTTTTCCCGCCTGTTCGACAAGCTCGACGATCCCGCCCGGCTCGCGATCGAGATGTTCGACGGCACGCGCATCAGCTATGCCGATCTGATCGCCCGCGCCGGCCAGATGGCGAATGTGCTGGTCGCGAGGGGCGTCAAGCCGGGCGACCGCGTGGCGGCGCAGACCGAAAAATCCGTGCCGGCGCTGGTGCTCTATCTCGCCACGGTACGATCAGGCGCGGTGTATCTGCCGCTCAACACCGCCTATACGCTGAACGAGCTGAAATATTTCATCACCGACGCGGAGCCGTCGCTGGTGGTGTGCGACCCCTCCAAGGCTGAGGGCATCGGCGTGATCGCGGCCAAGGTCAACGCCAGGGTCGAAACGCTCGATGCCAACGGCAAGGGAACGCTGACGGACGCCGCCGCCAGGGCGGACGCTTCGTTCGCAACCGTCGCCCGCGCCAGCGACGACCTCGCCGCGATCCTCTACACGTCGGGCACCACGGGCCGTTCCAAGGGCGCGATGCTGACGCACGACAATCTCGCCTCGAACTCGCTCTCGCTGGTCGATTATTGGCGCTTTACCAGGGACGATGTGCTGATCCACGCGCTGCCGATCTATCACACCCACGGCCTGTTCGTGGCCAGCAACGTCACGCTGTTCGCGCGCGCTTCGATGATCTTCCTGCCGAAGCTCGATCCCGACCTGATCATCAAGCTGATGGCGCGCTCGACCGTGCTGATGGGGGTGCCGACCTTCTACACGCGGCTGCTGCAGAGCCCGGCGCTGACCAAAGACTCCACTAGGCACATGCGGCTGTTCATTTCGGGCTCCGCGCCGCTGCTCGCCGACACCCACCGCGAATGGTCGGCTCGAACAGGTTTTGCCATCCTCGAGCGCTACGGCATGACCGAAACCAACATGAACACCTCCAACCCCTATGACGGCGACCGCGTGCCCGGCGCCGTCGGCCTTCCCTTGCCCGGCGTCTCGGTGCGCGTCACCGACCCCGAGACCGCCAAGGAACTGGCGCGCGACACTATTGGGATGATCGAGGTCAAGGGCCCGAACGTGTTCAAGGGCTACTGGCGGATGCCGGAGAAGACAAAAGCCGAGTTCCGCGACGACGGCTTCTTCATCACCGGCGATCTCGGCAAGATCGACGACAAGGGCTATGTGCACATTCTCGGCCGCGGCAAGGATCTGGTGATCTCCGGCGGCTTCAACGTCTACCCGAAGGAAATCGAGAGTGAGATCGACGCCATGCCGGGCGTGATCGAATCCGCCGTGATCGGCGTGCCGCATGCGGACTTCGGCGAAGGCGTCACCGCGGTCGTGGTCTGCAACAAGGGCGCCGACATCAGCGAAGCCTCGGTGCTGCAAGCGCTCGACGGGCGTCTTGCGAAATTCAAGATGCCGAAGCGCGTCTTCGTCGTCGACCAACTGCCGCGCAACGCGATGGGCAAGGTGCAGAAGAATATTCTGCGGGATACTTACGCAAAGATTTACGCAAAATAGTAGCCGTCGCCTGTCCGGGTGAGGCGGCGCCTGCGCCTATGAAATTCTGGGCTCCATGCACGGCAAGCTGGAAGCCCCGCTCGTCAAGGCGTTCAGGGAAGTCGCCTTGAACCGCTGAGGGCGCGCGAACGCGCGCCGATGTCGATGATGTTTCCTACAGCAGGCTGATCACAAACCGGCTGCCGACAATGAAGAGGTAGCAGCCGAACGCGATCTCCAGGTTGCGCTTTGACATCGCATGCGCCGCGCGCACGCCGAGCGGCGCGGTGAGAAGGCTGGTCGGCATCACAAGCAGGGCGCCGATCAACGAGACGAAGCCGATCGCGAACGGCAGCTGCAGCGCGGTGACATCCGGGTAGCGTGCCGCCGCGGGCCAGCCGGCATAGATGTAGCCGAGCGCGCCGGGGATCGAGATCAGCACCGCCAGCGCCGAGGAGGTCGCGACCGCCTGATGAATGGGACGGCCATAGAACGTCAGCAGAAGATTGGCGAACAGGCCGCCGCCGACCCCCATCAGGGTCGACAGCAGACCGATGAAGAATCCATAGAGCCGCATCAGCGGGCCCTTGGGGATGTCGTCGCCGAATTTCCAGTTGTCGCGCGCCAGCAGCAGCCGCGCGGCGGCCGACCATGCCACGCCGACGAAGACGATCTTGAACAGCCGCTCCGGCGCATAACGCGCGGTGATGCTGCCGGCGATGACGCCGATGATGATCGGCAGCCACCACAATTTGAGCACGCCGAGATCAACCGCGCCGCGGGCGTGATGGGCGCGAAACGAACGGATCGAGGTCGGGATGATGATGGCGAGCGAGGTGCCGATGCAGAGCGGCATCCGCACATCAAGCGGCACGCCGGCAAGGCGGAAGCACTCATAGAACACCGGCACCAGGATCGCCCCGCCGCCGATCCCGAAGATGCCGGCAAAAAACCCCGACACCGCGCCAACCGCAACCAGCATCAGCGCCAGTTCGACAAGCTCGACGAGATTAAGTCCGGCCATCACAATCCCGCCTGCACGTTGAGGAACACCGCAGCGTTACCCGACGAATCGGGGCGCGACCATTGCCGCGCTGGCGGCAGCTCTTGCGATCAAATGCAGGGCTTGAAATGCAGCGTCGGACCGGGACGCGCGGCCAGGGCGTGCGCTGGATTCGCATATCCGGTCGGCTCTGCGGGAATAGCCTGAACGCGCTCGGGAACGGCCGGGAAGGGACGCCGTCCGCGCCACGACCTCGGGCCGCCGGTCACGCCACCGCCGACCCCTTTATACGCGCAGGCAGCGACAGCTCACCACAACAAACGAACGATGATTCGTTCTTTCTGTGAGCGAGCGCAGGCGTGGTATACCAAGCCGCTGATCGCCCTCGTTTCATCCTTGATCTAGTAATGAACGACCGTTCGATTTCGTGGCATTTGATCGTTGCGCTCGCTGGTTCGACTACGTAAATAGAATTGCTTTAACGCGATCCCCGATGGGCCGCACCACGTCCCGCCAACTTCAAAGCCGCCGAATGACCGCCAGGATCGAACGACCGCTTTCTCCCCATCTGCAGACCTACCGCTGGACGCTGACGATGGCGCTGTCCATCGTCCACCGCGCCACCGGCGTGGCGCTGTATTTTGGAACCCTGCTGCTGGCCTGGTGGCTGATCGCCGCCGCCTCGGGCCCCGGCGCCTACGCCAATGTGCAGGCTTTTACCGGCAGCTTCATCGGCAAGCTGATCGTGTTCGGTTACACTTGGGCGCTGATGCATCATTTGCTGTCCGGGCTCCGGCACCTGGTCTGGGACCTCGGCTACGGCTTCAAGGCCAATGAGCGCGAGGCCCTGACCTGGGGCGCGCTGATCGGCGGCATTTCGCTGACCATCCTGGTCTGGATCATCGCCTACATGACCATCGGAGGCGGACGATGAACGCGCCCAAATCGCCTTCCATGCGCACGCCGCTCGCGCGCGTCCGCGCCCTCGGCTCCTCGCATTCCGGCACTTCCGATTTCTGGCGTCAGCGCCTCACTGCGGTGGCGATGACGCTGCTGATCGTCCCTGTCATCGTGGTCGTGCTGATGCTGCTCGGCAGCAACC
The DNA here is from genome assembly GCF_018130105.1 of Bradyrhizobium sp. AUGA SZCCT0160. Lineage (NCBI taxonomy): Bacteria > Pseudomonadati > Pseudomonadota > Alphaproteobacteria > Hyphomicrobiales > Nitrobacteraceae > Bradyrhizobium > Bradyrhizobium sp. AUGA SZCCT0160. Next base: position 122,491 of record NZ_JAFCMD010000013.1, on the reverse strand, counting down.
AGGCGGGTGCCAAGCAAATCTTCAGCTCGGTGCCCATCGCGATCATCATGCTGCTCTTCATCCTCGCCAGTGCCTGGCACATGAAGATCGGCATGCAGGTCGTGATCGAAGACTATGTGCACAATGAGAAGATCAAGCTCGCCAGCGTGATGGCCAATAATTTCTTCTGTATCGCGGTGGCGCTCGCCTCGATTTACGCGATCCTCAAAATGTCATCGGGAGTTTAGCCCATGGCCTCTGAAGGTAACGGCAAGGCCACCAACGGCAGTGGCGGTCCAGGAAGTGGTCCTGCGACCAACGGAAAAGCCTATCCGATCGAAGACCACACCTATGATGTGGTGGTGGTCGGCGCCGGCGGCGCCGGCTTGCGCGCCGTGGTCGGCTGCTCCGAGGCGGGCCTGCGCACCGCCTGCATCACAAAAGTATTCCCGACCCGCTCGCACACGGTCGCCGCGCAGGGCGGCATTTCGGCGGCGCTCGGCAACATGCACAAGGACGATTGGCGCTGGCACATGTACGACACCGTCAAGGGGTCGGACTGGCTCGGCGACCAGGACGCCATCGAATACATGGTGCGCAACGCGCCCGAGGCGGTCTACGAGCTCGAACATTGGGGCGTGCCGTTCTCGCGCACCGAAGACGGCAAGATCTACCAGCGCCCGTTCGGCGGCATGACGATGGATTTCGGCAAGGGCCAGGCCCAGCGTACCTGCGCCGCCGCCGACCGCACCGGTCACGCCATGCTGCACACGATGTACGGCCAGGCGCTGCGCCACGCCGCCGAATTCTACATCGAGTTCTTCGCCATCGACCTCATCATGGACGACCAGGGCGTCTGCCGCGGCGTGATCGCGCTCAAGCTCGACGACGGCACGCTGCATCGGTTCCGCGCCCAGACCACGATCCTCGCCACTGGCGGCTACGGCCGCGCCTACGCCTCCTGCACCTCGGCGCATACCTGTACCGGTGACGGCGGCGCGATGGCGCTGCGCGCCGGCCTGCCGCTGCAGGACATGGAGTTCATCCAGTTCCATCCGACCGGTATCTATGGTTCGGGCTGCCTCGTTACCGAAGGTGCGCGCGGCGAAGGCGGCTATCTCGTCAATTCCGAGGGCGAGCGCTTCATGGAGCGCTATGCTCCATCAGCCAAGGACCTCGCCTCGCGCGACGTGGTCTCGCGCGCGATGACCATCGAAATGCGCGAAGGCCGCGGCGTCGGCAAGAAAAAGGACCACATCTATCTGCACCTCGATCATCTCGATCCCAAGGTGCTGCAGGAAAGACTGCCGGGCATCTCCGAATCGGCGAAGATCTTCGCCAATGTCGACGTCACCCGCGAGCCGATCCCGATCACGCCGACCGTGCACTACAATATGGGCGGCATCCCCACCAATTATCACGGCGAAGTGCTGACCAAGCGGGACGGCGACGACAACGCGACCGTGCCCGGCCTGATGGCGCTCGGTGAAGCCGCCTGCGTCTCCGTGCACGGCGCCAACCGGCTCGGCTCCAACTCGCTGATCGACCTCGTCGTGTTCGGCCGCTCCGCGGCGCTGCGTTGCGCCGAGAAACTGACCGCGAACGGCAAGCAGCCGGAGCTGCCGGCGGACTCCGCCGAACTGGCGCTCGGCCGGCTCGATCATTATCGCTACGCCTCCGGCGGCACGCCGACCGCAAAACTGCGCGACAGCATGCAGCATGTGATGCAGAGCAATTGCGCCGTGTTCCGGACCGGCGAAGTCCTGAGCGAAGGCCAGAACCTGATCCACAAGGTGCATGGCGGCATCGGCGACGTCGCGACCACGGACCGCTCGCTGGTCTGGAACTCCGACCTGGTCGAAACCCTCGAATTCGACAATCTGATCGTGCAGGCAGTGGTGACGATGGACTCGGCGGCCAACCGCACCGAGAGCCGCGGCGCCCACGCCCGCGAGGATTTCGCCGAACGCGACGACAAGAACTGGATGAAGCACACGCTGGCGTGGATCGACGGGCGTGGCAAGACCACGATCGATTACCGCCCGGTGCACGACTACACGATGACCAACGACGTGCAGTACATCCCGCCGAAGGCGCGGGTGTATTGATCAGAACAAAAGCAGCCGTCATTCCGGGATGGTCCGAAGGACCAGACCTGGAATCTCGAGATTCCGGGTTCGATGCTGACGCATCGCCCCGGAATGACGAAAGGTTAGAGGAATGGTTGAATTCGCGCTTCCGAAGAACTCCAAGATCACCGGCGGCAAGACCTGGCCGAAGCCGGCGGGCGCGACCGAGACGCGCGAGTTTCGGGTGTATCGCTGGAATCCGGACGACGGCAAGAATCCAAGCGTCGACACCTATCATATCGATACCAGCGAATGCGGGCCGATGGTGCTCGACGGCCTGATCTGGATCAAGAACCACATCGATCCGACGCTGACCTTCCGCCGCTCCTGCCGCGAAGGCGTCTGCGGTTCCTGCGCCATGAACATCGACGGCCAGAACACGCTGGCCTGCACCAAGTCGATGCACGACGTCAAAGACGGCGCGGTCAAGGTCAACCCGCTGCCGCACCAGCCCGTCGTCAAGGACCTGGTGCCTGACCTGACCAATTTCTATGCGCAATATGCCTCGATCGAGCCGTGGCTGAAGACCACCACGCCGACGCCGCAGAAGGAATGGAAGCAGAGCCACGAGGACCGCGAAAAGCTCGACGGCCTCTACGAATGCATCCTGTGCGCCTGCTGCTCGACCTCGTGCCCGAGCTACTGGTGGAACAGCGACCGATTCCTGGGCCCCGCCGCGCTGCTGCAGGCGACGCGCTGGGTTACCGATTCCCGCGATGAAGCCACCGGCGAGCGGCTCGACAATCTCGAAGACCCGTTCCGGCTCTACCGCTGCCACACCATCATGAACTGCGCCAAGGCCTGCCCGAAGGGTCTCAACCCGTCGGAAGCCATCGCCGAGCTCAAGCTGAAGCTGGTCGAGCGGCAAATTTAGCTAATTTGTGCCGAGTATCCCGGCAAACGGCCGGGTCGGCACCGGGCAAAGTTTCAGCTTCTGCGCCGCTTTGTTCCGTTACAGGTTTGACGTAACATTCGCTCCGGAGCAGGAGCGCCCGTGCAGACCGCACAACGCAATTCGCTGAGATTGCTGCAATGGATGATGGCCGCCTCGCTGGCCCTCCCGCTGGCGCTGTTCATCTTTGCATCCGCGATTTCCTGGATCTCGATCAACGAGACCGCCGACCGGGAAATCGAACGCTCGCTCGATGTCGTGCACGAGCACGCGCTGAAAGTGTTCGAGACCATCGACCGCAGCATCTCTGAAATCGCCGAGGTGATCCGCGGCATTCCGGACGCCGGCATTACATCCCGAGAGGAAGCGCTGCATCAGCGGCTGAAGCAGCTTGTCGGGTCGCTGCCGCAGGTGAAATCGACCTGGATCTTCGACGCCAGGGGCCGCGCGCTCGTCAACAGCCTCGTGATGCCCCCGCCCGAGATCGACTTCTCGGACCGGGATTATTTCAACGCGCATGTCGCCGGCGACATCGGAACCTATATTGGCGAGGCGCTGACGCCGCGGCCGCCCTATCAGGGCGCGCCGTTTTTCGGCTTCAGCCGGCGGCGGCAAACCGAGGACGGCAGCTTTGCCGGTGTGATCCAGGCGTCGGTACTGCCGGAATATTTCGAGAAATTCTACGCCCGGATCGGCCGTGAGCCCGGCAGCTTCTTTGCGCTCGCCCTGACCAACGGCGCGGTGCTGGCGCGCTTTCCGACCGTCGATCAGGAAGCGCGGCTCGACCTCTCAGGACCGGTCGGACAGCAGATCGCGGCGAACCCCAAGGCCGGCCTCATCACCGTGACGTCGCCGACCGACGGCATCGAGCGCCGCCTCGGCTACCAGCGGCTCGCCGAATATCCGATCTATATCAGCGCCGGCCTTGAGACGTCGGCAATCCGGGCGCGCTGGTTCTCCACCATCAGCCAGCACCTCATCTTCGGCGCGCCGGCCACCGCCCTGTTGTTTTTCCTGCTCGCTTTCGCCCTGCGTCGAACGCGGCATCTTTATGCCGAGGCTGCCAAGCGGCAGGAGGCCGAGGAAGCGCTGAAGCATGGCCAGCGGCTCGAGGCGCTGGGGCAACTCACCGGCGGCGTCGCGCATGACTTCAACAATCTGCTCACCGTGATCCGCGCCTCCGTCGATCTGTTGCGGCGGCCGGACCTGCCGGAGCCACGCCGGCTGCGCTACATCGACGCGATCTCGGACACGGTCACGCGCGCGGCACGACTGACGACCCAGCTTCTGGCGTTCGCGCGCCGTCAGACACTCAAACCGGAACTGTTCGACGTCGGCCAGAACGTTCAGATGCTGAGCGAGATGATCAAGACGCTGATCGGATCGCGGGTCGAGATTGAGATCCATGGGCCGGCCGAACCGTGCGTCGTCAATGCCGATGCCGGGCAGTTCGAAACCGCGATGATCAACATGGCGGTCAACGCCCGCGACGCCATGGACGGCCGCGGCAGGCTGACCATCACGGTGCACACGGCAACTGAATTGCCCAGCGCCGCCATAGGTTCGCCAAACCCCCGCAACCAGGATTCCATCGGCCAGAATCGCGCCGACCAAAAACCCACCGGCTATGTCGCCGTCTCCGTCGAGGATACCGGCGTCGGCATTCCCCAGGAGCAGTACGGTCGCATCTTCGAACCGTTCTTCACGACCAAGGAGGTCGGCCAGGGCACCGGGCTCGGCCTGTCCCAGGTGTTCGGTTTCGCCAGGCAATCCGGCGGCGAAGTAGTGGTGGCCAGCGAAGTGGGAAAGGGCAGCGTTTTCACGCTGTACCTGCTGCGCGCCACCGGTGACGGCAAGCCGCAGCAGATGACGGTGGAAGATGCTCCGCCGCTCGACGGCAGGGGTATGTCGGTGCTCGTGGTCGAAGACAATATCGAGGTCGGGAAATTCGCCACCGACGCGCTGGCCGAACTCGGCTACGGCACAACCCTGGTCGACAACGCCACGCACGCGCTGGAAGAACTGGCTACTGGCGCCGACCGCTACGACGTGGTGTTCACCGATGTCGTGATGCCGGGCATGACCGGCATCGAGCTGGCGCAGGAAATTCGCCGTTACCATGCCGATCTGCCGGTCGTGCTGACCAGCGGCTACAGCCACGGCCTGTCCGAAAGCGGCAGCGACGGTCTGGAGCTGCTGCAAAAGCCCTACTCGATCGAGCAGCTTTCGCGCGTGCTGCACGCGGTCGCCCGCTGGCGCATGATGAAACGCGCCACCACGACGCGGGCGTCCTGAGATTCAGCACGTCAGCGGTATCATTCGCACCTCGTCATGGCCGGGCATAGCCGTCTGAAGGAGGCGTCGCTCGCGCTCGCCCATGACGTGGGGAAGCACCGTCAGGGAACCTTCTGATTTTCTTCGCGTTACCGGGCCATGGCCAAGACTGATAGTAAGTCCGATGCGAAGCCCGCCGTAAAGTCCGAGCCTTCCTCGAAGAAATCCGATTCCTCGAAGAAATCCGCTGCCGCGAAACAAGCCGCTGCCGAAGAGTCAGCGGCCGAAAAGGCCGAAATTATCGATGTCGTCGCCGAGGACGGCGATCGCGTCGACCCGCCGCCGCCGGAGGTGGTCGAGCCCGACCCGGAATTGTCGCCTGAGGAGGCCGAGCAGGCGCGTAAAGATTATCTGCTGACGCGCTTCTGGATCAGCGCGCGCGGCTATTGGGGCAAAAGCGGCGACCGGCTGGCGTGGGTGTTTTCGATCGGGCTCTTGATCCTGATCGTCGTCAATGTCGGATTCCAATACGGCATCAATGTCTGGAACCGGGCGATCTTCGATGCCATCGAGAAGCGCGAATCCGCCACCGTCTTCTATCTCTCCGCGGTGTTCTTCCCGCTTGCGATCGGCAGCGTGCTGCTCGGCGTCGCGCAGGTGTTCGCGCGGATGGGTATCCAGCGGCGCTGGCGGGGTTGGCTGACCAGCTCTGTCATGACGCGCTGGCTGACCAGCGGCCGCTATTACCAGCTCAACCTCGTCGGCGGCGACCACAAGAATCCGGAACACCGCATCGCCGAGGATCTTCGGATCTCGACCGACTCGCCGGTGGATTTCGTCGCCGGCGTCACCTCGGCGTTTTTATCCGCCGCGACCTTCATCGTGGTGCTCTGGACCATCGGCGGCGCGCTGACGGTGACGCTCGGTGGATCAACGGTGACGATACCCGGCTTTCTCGTCATTGCCGCGGTGGTCTACGCCGCGATCGCCTCCGGCTCGATCATGGCCATCGGCCGCCGCTTCGTGCAGGTGTCCGAAGACAAGAACCAGGCCGAGGCCGAATTCCGCTACACGCTGACCCGGGTGCGCGAGAACGGCGAGAGCATCGCGCTGCTCGGCGGCGAGGAGGAAGAGCGCGACGGTCTCGACAAGAACTTCTCCAATGTGCTGCGGCAATGGTCGCAGCTCGCCCGCCAGCACATGCGCACTACCCTGGTGTCGCAGGGGTCGGGACTGATTGCGCCCGTGGTGCCGCTGTTGCTGTGCGCGCCGAAATACCTCGACGGCAGCATGACGCTCGGACAGGTGATGCAGGCGGCCTCCGCCTTCACCATCGTGCAGACCGCGTTCGGCTGGCTGGTCGACAATTATCCGCGCCTTGCCGACTGGAACGCCTGCGCGCGCCGGATCGCCTCGCTGATGATGTCGCTCGACGGGCTGGAGCGGGCCGAACGCGGCGACGGATTCGGCCGCATCAAGCGCGGCGAGACCGAGGGCGAGGCCATGCTCAGCCTCAACGATTTCTCGGTGACGTTAGACGACGGCACCGCTGTTGTCGGCGAGACCGAAGTCGTGATCGAGCCCGGCGAGCGCCTGCTGGTGGCCGGCGAATCCGGCACCGGCAAGAGCACGCTGGTACGCGCGATTGCAGGCCTGTGGCCATGGGGCGGCGGCAGCGTCAACTTCCATCCCGACCGCCGGCTCTTCATGCTGCCGCAGAGGCCGTACATTCCCACCGGCACGCTGCGCCGCGCGATCGCCTATCCCGGCGCCGCCGAGGACTGGAGATCCGAACAGTTCTGCGAAGCCCTGCACAAGGTCGGCCTCGACCATCTCAAGGAGAAGATCGAGGAAGAGGCGCCGTGGGACCAGACATTGTCGGGCGGTGAAAAGCAGCGGCTGGCGTTCGCGCGGCTGTTGCTGCACAACCCCGACATCGTGGTGCTGGACGAGGCGACCTCGGCGCTGGACGAAAAGAGCCAGGACAAGATGATGGAGATCGTCATCAAGGAGCTGCCGAAAGCAACCATCGTCAGCGTCGCCCATCGCGCCGAGCTGGAAGCATTTCATAGCCGCAAGATCGTGCTGGAGCGGCGCAAGGGCGGCGCCAAGCTCGTCAGCGACGTCGACCTGATCCCGCGCAAGGGCAAACGCCGCCTGCTCGGCCGCTTCCTGCGCCAACGCAAGCCGCCGAAAAAGGCGGCGTGATATTTCTTCCCTTCTCCCCTTGTGGGAGAAGGTGGCGCGTAGCGCCGGATGAGGGGTCTCTATCCTCACATCGAAATCTTACCGTGAGGAGAGAACCCCTCACCCGTCTTCGCTGCGCGAAGCCACCCTCTCCACAAGGGGAGAGGGGAAGAGAAGCGTCGTTGGCCTTGCCAGCAAAACCGGCTATGCATGCGCCGCTTTCCACCGAGGATATCCGTTTGAAGCCCGACAACGACCCCACGCCCGCGCCGTTCGGCGCGTTCGCACCGAATGCTGCGCAGGCCGCGATCATTGCGCTGGCGCACCGCTCGCGGCTGAAGCGCGGCGCGTTCCGGCCGATGCTGTCGCGACTGGCCAATCTTTTTCGCGCGGGGCCGGTGGACGTGCGCTATCAGGGCGCATCGTTTCGTTTCTATCATCAGGCCAGCGCCACCGAGCGCGGCGCGCTGTTCAATCCGGACTACAACATCGAGGAGCTGGATTTCTTGCGCGCGCATACGCCTGTTGGCGGCGTGTTCGTCGATGTTGGCGCCAATGTCGGCACCTATGCGCTTGCGCTGGCGCGCCATGTCGGCGCCAGCGGCAAGGTGGTCGCGATCGAGCCGCATCCGGTCACGCATGCAAGGCTCGCCTTCAACAACGCCGCCTCGGGCTTTACCCAAACCAGACTGGTCGCCGCCGCCGCCGGTCCCGCCGATGGCGAACTGATGATCGAGACCGATGGCGACAATCTCGGCGCCAGCCATATCGTGTCGGGGCAGGCCTCAGCCAAGGCGATCAAGGTGCCGTCGCTGCGGCTGCAACGCATCCTCGACGAAGCCGGCGTCTCGCATGCCGATGCGCTGAAGATCGACGTTGAAGGCTTTGAAGACCGCGTATTGACCGGCTTCTTCAGGGACGCGCCGCAATCGCTATGGCCGCGCGCGGTGGTGATCGAACATTTGTCATCGAATGAATGGCAGAATGACTGTATCGCCGACATGCGCGCGCGAGGCTATGCCGAAACCGGCAAGACCCGCAGCAATACGCTGCTGGTGCGCGGCTGAACCGACCATCTTCTAACCAAGGGAGAGTTCGATGATCGACCATATCGGTTTTCCGGTTTCGGATTATGAGCGCGCCAAGGCGTTCTATGTGAAGGCGCTGGCGCCGCTCGACTATGTGCTGGTCATGGAAGTGACGCAGGAGCAGACCGGCCATGATCCCGCCGCCGGCTTCGGCGCTGGCGGCAAGCCGGATTTCTGGATCGGCGGCGAAGGCGGCTTGAACAAGCCGCTGCATGTCGCGATCCTCGCCAAGGACCGCGCCACCGTCGATGCCTTCTACAACGCCGCGTTGGCTGCCGGCGGGCGCGACAACGGCGCGCCCGGAATTCGCGCGCATTATCATCCGAACTATTACGGCGCCTTCGTGCTCGACCCCGACGGCCACAACATCGAGGCGGTCTGCCACACGGCGGGTGACTGACGCGCCGGGGTGACTGGCGCACCGGGGTGACTGACGCCGGGTGACTGACGCACCGGGATGATCGGTTCCGTCAGGCTCGCTTCGGGAACCTCACGGCGTCCGTTCCGTTATCGAGGATGCCGATCGAACCTCCCGAAATCCCGCCGCCTACGCCGGGAAAACCAACCGAGCCACCGCGCGAAGATCCTCCGGGCAATCCCCGTCCGGAGGTGCCGCCACCGATGCGCGAGCCCGGCGCGCCGCCGCCGCCGCAGGAGTTGCCGGGCAAGACGCCGGATGAACTGCCGGTGCGCGGGCCGAACGGACCCTCGACGCCCAATCCGGCCACAGATCGGCCACAGGGAGGAATTTGACTTTGATCTGAAAGCGCCGCCTGAATACGCAATGAACAATTGCGCATGCAACCCGTTGCGCCCTCGAAATAAAAGGCATTCGCGCTTTCCAGCCCGCCACAATCCGGCCTAACGATTAGCCGTTGATCGACCCGCCAAACGATTCCTCTGCTGCCAGAACCTTTCCAGGGACCAAGAACATCATGACAAACCTTCGCATCGTGCTGCTTGCCACGACCGCTCTGACGGTGACGCAGATCGCGACATCCGCGTCGCATGCGCAAAATGCGCCGCTGGTCGTCGCACAGGCCAGGGAAGAACTCGGTCCCGACGGAAAGCCCAAGGCGCCGCCAAAGGCCGCGCCGCCGCCAGCTGCGAAGCCACCGACTCCGCCCGCGCCGCCACCAGCTGCGGCTCCGCCTCCGCGCCCGGCACCTCCGCCGGCTCCCCCGCCTGCTGCGGCGCCTCCGCCGCGTCCCGCACCGCCGCCGGCACCACCCGCTGCCGCGCCGCCGCCGCGGCCGACACCTCCTCCCGCGCCGCCCCCGGCGGCTACGCCGAAGCCACCGGCACCGCCCGCCGCTGCACCGCCTCCGCGTCCAACGCCGCCGCCGGCTGCAGCTCCACCCGCGCGTCCGACACCAACGCCGCCGCCGGCTGCGGCTCCGCCCGCGCGTCCGACGCCAACGCCGCCGCCTGCTGCAGCTCCGCCCGCGCGTACGCCGCCTCCGCCGGCGGCAACCCCTACGCCTGCGCCGACCGCATCGCCGCCCGCTGCGGGCAGCACAACGACGACACCCGGCGCGCGCCCGGGCGCGGGCGCGCCGCCGGCTGACACCAAGCGTGTGCCGGGAGCGCCGGCCGCAGCCCCCACGCCAGCGCCAACCGCTACGCCGTCGCCAACCGCGCCTCCGGCCGCGGGAGCGCCTTCGACACCTCCTGCCGGCGCAGCACCGACAGCGCCCTCGCGTCCTGGCGCAACAACGCCGCCCGCCGCGGGTGGCGCGACGACGACACCTCCGGGCGGTCAGCCGCCACGCCCCGGTCAGCCACCCGGCGCACCGCCGGCTGCCGGAACGACACCGCCTGCTGGCGCACCGCCGGCCGCCGGAACGGCGCCGCCTGCGGGTGCGCCTCCATCAGCCGGAGCGCCAGCGGCTGGCGCGCCCACGCCTCCGCCGCCCGGCCAGCAGGGACGCCCGGCCGTTCCGCCCGCGCCTCCCGCCGGCGCTCCGGCCCCAAGTACCGTCCCTGGATCGGCAGCCGCAACAGCACCGCCCGGCAGATCACAAAATGCTCCGCCGACGGTTGCACCGGCCTTCCGGGCCGCACCCACGGTCACAACGCAACTGCCGCCACCGCCACCGCCACGGCGGGAAAACATGACGCCGCTCGCCATCGGCGCGGGCGTTGTGGCAGGCGCCGTGGTCGGCGCGACCATCGCCGACTACCGCAACCAGCGGCGAGAAACCATCGAAGGCGGCCGCACCATCTACACCGAGCCGGACCGGATCATCATCCGCGACCCGAGCGGCCAGCAATACGTCCGCGGCAACGATCTCTATCGCTTCCGTTATGGTGCGCGTGACATCCAGACCGAGACCGTCGGCGGCGAAACCCGCACCGTCGTGATCCGGCCGGACGGCAGCCGGATCATCACCGTGGTCGGCAGTGACGGACGGCTGCTGCGCCGCATCCGCCGCGACGAACGGGGCCGCGAGATCATCATCATCGACAACAGCTACCGCGATCCGCGCGCGGTCGGTGGCTTCTATGTCGACCTGCCGCCGCCAGTGGTCAGCATGCCCTACGACCGCTACATCGTCAGCGCGGACGAAGCGACCCCGGAAGTGATCTATGACACGATGGTGGCGCCGCCGGTGCAACGGATCGACCGACGCTACTCGCTCGACGAAATCCGCTACAGCCCCAATGTCCGGATGCAGATGCCGAGCATCGACGTCAACACCATCAACTTCGCCACCGGTTCGTGGGAAATCCCGCCGGACCAGACGGCGAAGCTGCAGGCGATCGCCGACGGCCTCAACCGGGCGATCCAGGCCAACCCGCGCGAGGTGTTCCTGATCGAAGGGCACACCGACAGGGTGGGCTCCGACGTCGACAATCTCTCGCTGTCGGACCGCCGCGCAGAATCCGCCGCAACGCTGCTGACGCAGCAGTTCGGCGTGCCCGCGGAGAACCTGACCTCGCAGGGTTACGGCGAGCAGTATCCGAAGGAGCAGACGGACGGACCGAGCGAGATCAACCGGCGCGTCACGGTCCGCCGCATCACCCCGCTGCTCAATGGCGGTCAGGCGGCGCTGCCGCCGCCCCCGCCCGGCACCGCGCCGCCGCGCCGCTGAGATCGGTCAGCACCATATGAAAATGGCCGGGAGCAATCCCGGCCATTTTTTTGTGTCAGGCGCTGAGCGCCCGCGGCGGCAGACAGGCGTCACAGATCGCCGCCACGTGACGGTGGTCGGTACCGCAACAGCCGCCCAGAATGCGCATCGCCGGAAACGAGCGCCAGAGATTCGAATAGCGCCGGCCGAGATCCTGCGGATCGCCTGCATCGAGCGTCGCAGACTCATCCAGCTCAGTATGGCTCTTGGCCGATGCATTGGCTCTGACGCCATGGATACGCTTGACCCAGGCCTCGTCGGCCTTCAGCGCATGTTCGAAATGCGTCGGATGCGCGCAATTGACCAGGAAGTATTCGACCGAATCCTGGGTCGCGCGATCCACCGCCTCGATCGCTTCGCGCAACGTCTCCCCGTTGACCAGACGGCCGTCGGTTTCCACCGTGAACGAGATCACCGCCGGAATCTGCTGCGCCCTGGCCGCACGCGCGATGCCGATCGCTTCATTGATGGTGTTGAGCGTATAGGCCGTCACCATGTCGGCGCCGCCTTCGACGAAGGCGGCGATCTGTGCGCCATGATAGGCCTCGGCTTCGGCCGCATCCATGTTGCCGGCCTTGTACCCGTCGCCGCGCGGCCCGATGGCGCCGCTGACGACGCAGGGCGTCATCGGCTTTTCCCATTCGGCGCGCAGCTCCTCGAGCAACCCGATCCCGCGAATGTTGATCGCCCTGAGTGCCGCGGCATCGTACCCGAGCTTGGCGCCCCAATCGGGGTTGGCCCGCCATGTCGGGCTGTCCAGCACAAAGCCAACGCCATGGTCGCGCGCGACAGCCATATAGGCCTGGTAGTATCGCTTCAGCGTGACCCGGCCTTCCGCGCTGTCGAGCAGCACGAAGGCGGCGAAGTGGGGCAGATCAATCCCTTCATGGAAGATAAGCGTCGTTTCCATGCCGCCATCGGTGAGGAAAATGCCGCCGCGGCGTTGCGGCAGATCGGTTCGATATTTTGTCATTGCAATATCTCCAATCGCCAAAAAGGCGCTGTTGATAGGTCTGGCGCGGCGCGCCCTGGTCTGGCGGAACTGGTGCCGCATAGTGTCGCGGTTTCCTAGGCGGCTCGTGGTGCGGCTGAATGTCGGGCTGTAAAATGCTAGGAAATCAGACGGTTGCGCGGCGCGCACAAAATCGCGGCGCCGGCACGCGGAGTCAAAACCGTACCGCAAGTACAGTTTCTGGAGACACGCGATGGGAAAAGGCGAAGCGACGCGCGAGCGAATTCTCGAGATCGCGGAAGCGGCCGTGCTCGCGAAGGGATTTGGCGCCACCTCGATCGACGAAGTGATCGCGGAGGCCGGCCTCACCAAGAGCGGTTTCTTTTATCACTTCAAGGACAAAAATGCGCTCGCGCGCGAAATGCTGCGCCGCTACGTCAAGACCAACGACCAGCTGTTCGACGACATCTTCGCGCGCGGCCGGCAGCTCTCGGACGATCCGCTGCAGGCGTTCCTGATCTCGCTGAAGCTGCTCGCCGAAGTGATGGCCGATCTGCCGAACGGGCATCCCGGCTGCCTGATAGCCAGCGTCTGCTATCAGGAGCGGCTGTTCGACCGCGAGGTGCGCGAGCTCACCGCACAGTCGGTGCGCGACTGGAACGCGCGCTTCCGCCACATCCTCGACGGCATCGCCGCCGTCCATCCACTGCGGGAGCCAATCGATCTCGACGATCTCGCCGACATGATGTCCTGCATTGTCGATGGGGCGATCATCATGTCGAAAACGCTGAACGATCCGAGCCGGCTGGAACGCCAGATCCTGATCTTTCGAAGCTGCGTGAAGCTGCTTTTCTCAGCTCCATCGCTGTCCTGACGCGCTTCGACTCAGAGTCTATTTCGCTGCGGCGAGCCCCAGCGCGTCGACCATCACTCGGAAGACTTCCGTATTGTCCATCGAACCCTTGACCCGTTCGCTGCCGGGCCCGGTCGCGGTCAGGATGACGTCTTCGCCGGAATGCACGCTGGCGTTCATCATCGCCGGCAGATTGCCGGGCCGCAGCACGGCGCCGGGAACGCCCTTGTACTTTTCGTTGGCCTTGAAGGTTCCGTCATCGTCTCCCTTCATGGTCGGGTCGTTCGGGCCGTCGAGTTTGGGGCGGAAGGTCTCGTAATGGTCGGGCAGGCTGGCCGAGAAGATGGCAAGCCGCCGGCTGACGTCGACGCGCGACGGATAGCCGTCGGCATCGGGCGCCGGGTAATTCGGGAAGCCGGCCTTGTCGTAGACGCCGACGCGCTCGCGCATCGGCGCTTCCGACGTCGTGCTCATGTCGTGATTGATGGTGCCGACCAGTGCGTTGGGGTGGTTATGGTCCGGCGTCACCAGGATCAGGGTGTCGTCGCCGCGCTTGCTCGCCCAGTCGCGGGCGAGGCGCACCGCATTGTCGAGCATGATGGTGTCGTAGACGGCGCGGTCAAAGTCGAGGGCATGCGCGTATTTGTCGATCAATCCGGATTCCACCATCAGGAAGAAGCCGGCCTCGTTTTTCGACAGCACGTTCAGCGCGGCCTGGAGCTGCTCGGTCAGATCGGGCTGCTCGGGAAATTTCTTGACGCCGCCGCCCTTGAGGAATTTGCGATCCAGCGCCCCGTCCATATTTCCCGTGGCAAACAACCCGAGCAACTGGCGCGTCTCGGGTTTGGCCGCCAGCGCATTGAGTTCGCCCGCGGTCGTCGCCAGGGCATAGCCGCCCTCGCGGAACCGGGCGATATAATCGACCTCGTCCTTGCGTTTGGATCCGGCCGCAGACTTCGGCAGGAAATTCGCGCTGCCGCCGCCCAGCAACACGTCGGGCCTTGCCGCGAAAAGCTGCTCGACAATCTCATCGTAGGCCGCCCGGCGGCGCGTATGCGCCACCATCGCCGCCGGCGTGGCGTCCTCGACTTCGGTGGTGGTCACGATACCGATGCTCATCTTGAGCCGGCGCCTGGCAAGGCTCGTGATGGTTTCGACCCTGGGATCGTCGAACGCGTCTCTGGTGCGGTCCGCATAGACGCCCATCGCGTTGACCGCGCTCTTGTGGCCGGTGGAATAGGCGCTGGCCGAGTTTGCCGAATCGGTGATGATCGAATCCGAGCCGGCGGTCGCCACCAGCGCCGTATGCGGCATGTCGTCCATCGCAAGCTTGCCGAGGCTCTTGCCCTCCGCAATGCCCTTGGAAAGCAGCCGCGCCCCGACGCGATGGGCGGGCGACATCCCGTCGCCGATGAACAGGATCACGTTCTTCGCCTTGCGCGGCCCGGTGTCGTAGACCGTCCACGTCACCTTGCGGCTCTTCGTGCCGTCATTGACCTCGACGACGAACGGCCCGGGTTTTGCCAGCTCGACATCGCGGAGCATCAGCGCGGATTGGTCCCTGCCGTCCTCACGCTCGATAAACGTTGCGGCCCGGCCGAACACGGCGGCATGGTCCTCGCCGTTGACCGTTACCTTCAGTTTCGCCTGATCGACCCGGTCAGGGAATTCGACCTTGAAGTCGAACCGCGCGCCGGAGAGAATTTCGGCGCGGTCGATCGGATAGACTGTTTGGGCGACAACCGGCGATGCCGAGAGCACGGCGGCGAGAGTGATGATGGTGACTGGCTTGATCAAAATCTCAGCTCCGCGCGTGCTTGCCTGCGGGACAGCGACAGCCATTGCTCAGCAAGAAGTGAAGGTGACCCGTTCTATCCACCCCGGATGACATCTATGTAACGCATGTAACGGCGGCCCGCAGCGGCGCAGAGGTGCCAAATACAGCCCGGCCTGGGCGGATTCAGCTCTTGTCGTTCCCGAGCTTGAAGATCTCGGAACCGTCTCCACTCGAAAGCAGGCCGGTGTCGGAATAGAGCTTCAGCTTGGCGCGGGTATCCGTGATGTCGAGGTTGCGCATGGTCAGCTGGCCGATACGGTCGGCCGGCGTGAACGCGGCGTCTTCCACCTTCTCCATGCTCAGCCGCTCCGGCTGATAGGTCAGGTTCGGGCTTTCGGTGTTGAGCAGCGAGTAATCGTTGCCACGACGCAGCTCAAGCGTGACCTCGCCGGTAACGGCGCGCGCCACCCAACGCTGGGCGGTTTCGCGCAGCATCAGGGCCTGGGAATCGAACCACCGCCCCTGATACAGCAACCGGCCGAGGCGCATGCCGCTGATCCGGTATTGCTCGATGGTGTCTTCGTTGTGGATGCCGGTGACCAGACGCTCATAGGCGATGTGCAGCAGCGCCATGCCGGGCGCCTCATAGATGCCGCGGCTCTTGGCCTCGATGATCCGGTTCTCGATCTGGTCGCTCATGCCAAGGCCGTGCCGGCCGCCGATGGCGTTGGCCTCAAGGAACAGCGCCAGCGGATCGGCGAAGGTCTGGCCGTTCAGCGCGACGGGCTGGCCCTCCGCAAAACGCACGACAACCTTTTCGGCCTTGACGGCACAGTCGTCGCGCCAGAACGGCACGCCCATGATCGGATTGACGATCTTGATGCCGGTGTCGAGGCTCTCGAGATCCTTGGCCTCGTGGGTGGCGCCCAAAATGTTGCTGTCGGTCGAGTAGGCCTTTTCGGCGCTCATCTTGTAGGCAAAGCCATTGGCGGTCATGAACGCGGACATTTCCGCGCGGCCGCCGAGCTCGTCGATGAACTGCTGGTCGAGCCAGGGCTTGTAAATCCGCAAGCTCGGATTGGTCAAAAGGCCGTAGCGGTAGAACCGCTCGATATCATTGCCCTTATAAGTGGAGCCATCGCCCCAGATGTTGACGCCGTCCTCCTTCATGGCCGCAACCAGCATCGTGCCGGTTACCGCGCGACCAAGCGGCGTAGTGTTGAAATAGGTGTTGCCGCCGGTCGAGACGTGGAAGGCGCCGGACTGGATCGCGGCGATGCCTTCGTGGACCAACTGCGTGCGGCAATCCACCAGGCGGGCCTTTTCGGCGCCGAATTCCAACGCCTTGCGCGGAATTTCCTCGTAGTCGGCCTCGTCAGGCTGGGCGAGGTTGGCGGTATAGGCAAAGACGCGCGCGCCCTTTTGCTTCATCCACACCAGCGCCGCCGAGGTGTCGAGGCCGCCCGAAAAAGCGATGCCGACTTTTTCCCCTTTGGGCAGGCTCTTCAGGATCGTGCTCATCGTGCTTCCAATCGGTCGAAATGGCTGAGATCGTTTGCGGCTTCGGGTGCGCGAATATCAAACTTTGCGCTTGTCGGCACGTGTTTAATAGCACCCCAGACAGCAGCTGGCCGGGGCTGATCAGCCCGGCTGGCGCGAGCCCTTGGTCAGACGGTTCCAGGGCCGGGCCAGGCGAGCCAGCGCGGCCTCGACGGCCGCATCCGAGACCCGGGTCGATGGCCAGCGGTACAGCCAGCCATGGGCCAGCCAGATCACCAAAAAGCTCACCAGGCCGGCGGCCGCCACATCGGTGAAAAAATGCCCGCCAAACGCCATCCGCAGCACAGAGGTCGCGATCCCGAACAGGGTCGCCGCTACATAGGCCAACGGCCGCCACGCCGGCGGCGTCAGCGCCGCGGGCGCGTAAGCCCAGAACGCGGTGGCGCCCTCGCCGGAGAAGAACGAGCAGTTGCGTCCGCACGTGCCGCGCGGATCCCAATACGGCACGAACTCCTGCGGCCCATTGAACTGCGTCACCACCACCGGCCGCGGCCGGCCCCAATAGGTCTTGAAGGTGAGGTTGGTGAGAACGACCGCAGATAGCAAAATGGTGCTCAGCAGGAATACGGCGGTACGCGCGCGAATGAACATCGGCAGATCCGGCCGCACCATCTTCACCACGATGGCCGCGAGCGACGGCAATGCAAGCGCCCATGCGATCCACATCGCGGCGTCGCGGGCGAATGCGGCGAGCCAGCTCTGCTTCAACGGAAACGAATGGGTCGCGGGATCGTAGAACAACGCCGCCAGTTTGAGATCGAGTTCGGGAAAAATCCCGAACAGCAGTCCGATGACGAGCGCCAGCCCCAGCGCGATGAAAAGTCCGGTCCGGTTCATGGCGCGGTGTTTAGCCGAGGGGATGGGTCTTGAAAAGGCTCACGGACGCGGCCGCGAATGGGCCGGCAGGGGCGGTGGCGGGCGCAAGGGTTTCGGCGGTTCGCGCCATGCACCCGCGGTCCGGCCCGCGATCATCCAGTAGACCAGGCCCGCGACGATGCCCGCCCCGGTCATGATTTCGAGATGGCGGCGGACGATGCCGTCAAAGCGCATCGTCTCGGGATCGAACGGGACCAGACCGAGATAGCAGGCGCAGCCGACGAGCGCGCCGCCGATCGCATAGGTCAGCACGCCCCGGACATAAAACGCTTCCGTGATCAGAACCACGATCAGCGCCGGCAACAGCGCAAAACCCGAAATGAAGATGAAGCCGAACCCGAGCACGACATTGATCGCGCCCTGATCGATCGGCCCTGCGCCGAGATCGCTGAATTCGGGATACAGCACCGCGCCGACCACGATCATCCCCGCCGCCAGGCAGGCGAACAGGAATCCGAACAGGATGACGAAGAAGCGGCCGATTAGCGCCATGCAGCTATTTCCATCACGCGTACGAGCACAATTCTTTCAACCGTCATGCCTCGTCGTGACCACGTAAAGACGTGGATGGCCGGGACAAGCCCGGCCATGACGAATTTGATATCGGTCAACTCAATCCGTCATCGCCATCGCGCGCAGCGCCTGACGTTCGCGCGCGGACAATTTTTCGGTTTCCGATTTCAACTGGCCGCAGGCGGCCAGGATGTCGCGACCGCGCGGCGTGCGCACCGGCGAGGAATAGCCGGCGTTGAAAATATACTCGGAGAATTTTTCGATCTGGTCCCAGTCCGAGCACTCGTATTTGGTGCCCGGCCACGGGTTGAACGGAATGAGATTGATCTTGGCCGGAATGCCCTTGAGCATTTTCACCAGCAGCTTGGCGTCGTCCATGGAATCGTTGACGCCCTTGAGCATCACATATTCGAAGGTGATGCGCCGCGCGTTGGACGATCCCGGATAATCGCGGCAGGCCCGCAGCAATTCGGCGATCGGGTATTTGCGGTTGAGCGGCACCAGTTCGTTGCGCAATTCGTCGCGCACCGCATGCAGCGAGATCGCCAGCATGACGCCCATTTCGTCGCCGGCGCGGACGATGTTCGGCACCACGCCCGAGGTCGACAGCGTGATGCGGCGGCGGGAAATGCCGATGCCTTCATTGTCTGACACGATCAGCAGCGCATCGCGCACCGCGTCGAAATTATACAAGGGCTCGCCCATCCCCATCATCACCACATTGGTGACGAGGCGGCTGCCGGTCGGGGTCTCGCGATCGGCCCAGTCGTTGAGTCGGTCGCGGGCCACCATGATCTGGCCGACGATTTCACCGGCGGTGAGATTGCGCACCAGCCGCTGCGTGCCGGTGTGGCAGAACGAACAGGTCAGGGTGCAGCCGACCTGCGAGGAAACGCACAGCGTGCCGCGATCGGTCTCGGGGATATAGACGCACTCGACTTCATGCGCCTTCTCGAGGGCATTGCCGCTCGGCAGCCGCAGCAGCCATTTGCGGGTGCCGTCGTTGGAGACCTGTTCGGCGACCACTTCGGGACGATCGACGGTAAAATGCTGCACCAGCTGGGCGCGCATTTCCTTGGAGATGCTGGTCATCGCATCGAAATCTTTGGCGCCGCGGACATACATCCAGTGCCAGAGCTGCTGGGTGCGCATCTTGCGCTGCGCGGGCAGAACACCGATCTCGCCGAGCCGGTCGGCGATCTCAGCGCGAGAGAGGCCAATCAGCGACGGTTTGGCGGGCGGCACATAGGTTTCGAGCGGAATTTTTTCGAGGGGAGCCTGAGCCGAGGAACTGCTCTCGATTGAAGCGACGGTCATCGTGTTTCTATTCTTGGGATACGTAGGGTGGGCAAAGCGTAGCGTGCCCGCCGCAAGCGTTAATGGTGGGCACGGCGCGATGCGCCTTTGCCCAGCCTACAGGTAGCACCTCAAATAGGCCTTCCGGGACGCACAAACAACGTCATTTTCGGCCTAAAATTGCTTAACGCCGGCAATCCTGCGCCAATTTGTCGAGCGCCTGCGACAGCCCCTTCAGTGAGAAGGTGTCGGTGGTCTCGGTGCCCTTGGCCGAGACGCCCTTGACGGTGACGTCGGCGGCCTTGCGCATGGCATCGACCATCCGCTCTTCCTCGGCGGCGTTCTTGATCCAGAGCCCGTCGCCCTGCGTGTACATCGCATACGACGCGCCGCCGACCTCGAGCGAGGATTCCGAGCCCGGCTTCAGCGCGTAGCCGATCATGACCGAGACTTCGTTGATGACTTTTTCCGCCGGGCGCGTCGAGACGAAGGCATAGGCCGGATCGCGCGGACGGTTGGGCGGATTGGTCTTCGACGAGGATGGCTTGGCCAGCGCAAAGCACACCTTCTTGCCGTTCGGCGCCGCCGTGTAGGCGCCCCAGGTTCCGAACTGGCCGATCAGGGTCGGCTCCGCGCCACCGGCCGCGGCGGCTGCCGCCGACTCAGGCTTGGCGGCAGACTTCGCAGCCGCCGCGGGCTTTTCCGTTGCCGCGGGCTTGGCCGCGTCCTTGGCGCCCTTCGGCGCAGCACTCTGCGCCTGCGCAAGGCTGGAAGCCCCGCACAGCAACGCACTCAAAACAAGGGATGTCAGTATCTGCCGCACGGACAACTGGTTCCCTCATCATTGTGACTGGAAGATGGCCCGGCGACGGGTCGGGCCGTCACCTATGGATAACCGGGAAATGCCTTTTTGGGAAGGCACTTACGAGCTATCCAGCCGCTGTATCCACGGCCATGTTGGCGGTATCTCGCGCCTCCTGCGGAGTTAGCCTTTGGTACGGCCTTCGCGTTGCTTCTGCCACTGCGCGTCGGTCCATTGCAGCAGGTCTTCGGCGCCGGAACTGCGCAAATGCGAGCCGCCATCCTGCACCACCATCTCGCCATTGATGTAGCCGGCCTGGTCGGAAATCAGGAAGCTCGCCAAATTGGCGAGTTCTCTGTGCTCGCCAGCGCGGCCGAGCGGATTGCGGTGCGCCCAGCTCTCGCCGCGGCCCTCGGGGCGAAGCTGGCCCGATGCACCCGGCGTCGGGAATGCACCGGGCGCAATCGCGACCGTGCGAACGCCCTTCGGCCCCCATTCCACCGCCAGACTCTTCGTCATCGCCAGGATAGCGGACTTCGCCATCGCCGACGGCACCGTGAAGGCGCGGCCGGTGATGGTCGAGGTCGAGAGGATGCTCAGCACCACGCCATTATGACGGCCCTCGATCCAGCGCTTGCCGGCCGCGAGCGTGCAATACATCGTGCCATGCAGCGTCGGCCCCAGGATCGCGTCCGCCGCGCGAAACGACAGATGTTCGGTCTGCGCGAGGAAAGTCGCGGCAGCGTTGTTGACCACCACGTCGATCGGCGCCTCGCGCCAGATTTGATCCATCATCGCATCGACCGCGCCGCCGTCGCGGATATCACAGCGCGCCACGGAAACCTTGCCACTGAGCTCACTGCGCATCTGGGTTGCCGTGGCCTCCAGCAATTCGAGCCGGCGGCCACAGATGATGAGTTCCGCCCCGAGCTCGATAAAGCGCCGCCCCATTGCGGCGCCAAGCCCGGAGCCGCCACCGGTGACCAGAATGCGCTTTCCCGCCAGCAGGTCTTTTTCAAACATTGTTTCACTCCCTGTTTTCCCCATCCTTGCCAGCGAACAAACGCTACGCGCTTGCGCAAGGGAGCGTAAGCGACGACTTGTCCGCCGTAGCTCCTGAGCGAAGGCGGAAGCAATCCATTCTTTCATTTTGCGGCGCGATGGATTGCTTCGTTTCGCTCGCAATGACGGGCGGATAGCTATGCGCGTCCTAAGCACCGAATCGGATTGTAGCCCGGCGTCAAATCCGGCAAGAAGCATTCAGCCTTTCCTTGTGCGTCCGAACATCAGGTGTGTCCATGAAAGCCATTCTCTGCTCGCAATATTGCCAGCCCGACGACCTCGTACTGGCCGATGTGCCCGATCCCGTCGCCGGACCGGGCGAGGCGGTGATCGCGATCAAAGCCGCGGCGCTGAATTTCTTCGACATCCTGATGATCCAGGGCAAGTACCAGATCAAGCCGCCGTTCCCGTTCTCGCCGGCCGCCGAAGTCGCGGGCGTGATCGAAAGCGTCGGCAGTGGCGTCACCGATCTGAAGGTCGGCGACCGCGTGGCGGCCTCCTGCGGCCATAATGGCGCGCGCGAAAAAATCGCGCTGCCGGCCAACTCGATCGTGAAGATTCCCGACAATCTGGACTTCGATCGCGCCGCCGGAATCTTCATCATCTACGGCACCGCGCTGCATGCGCTGGAAGATCGCGCCAGCCTCAAGCCCGGCGAAACCATGGCCGTGCTCGGCGCCGCCGGCGGCACCGGCCTCGCCGCCTGCGAGCTCGGCAAGCTGATGGGCCTGAAGGTGATTGCCTGCGCCTCGTCGGATGAAAAACTCGAATTTGCGAAAGCGCACGGCGCCGAGCTTGGCCTGAACTACAGCAAGGAAGATCTCAAGGAAGGCTTGCGGCGCCTTACCGGCGGCAAGGGCGTCGACATCATCTTCGATCCGGTCGGCGGCACCTATGCCGAGGCCTCGCTACGCTCGATCGCCTGGGAAGGCCGCTTCCTGGTGATCGGATTTGCCGCCGGCGACATTCCGAAAATGCCGCTCAATCTGGCGCTGCTCAAGGGCTGCGATATCCGCGGCGTGTTCTGGGGCGCCTGGGCCCGGCTCAACCCGGAGAAGAACCGCGCCAACCTGGAGAAGCTCGTGAAGTGGACCGCGGAAGGCAAGATCTCCTCGCATGTCGACCGCACCTTCCCGCTGGCGCAAACCGCCGAAGCGCTGAAAGTGCTCGCCGGCCGCAAGGCGATGGGCAAGGTGATTCTGCATCCGTGATGCTGCGCGACAGCAGTCGCGCTTCATTCAACGTCTCTTCTGTTTTGAACGATCATCGTTCAGCAAAAAATCGAACGGGCCGCGCACAACGTGGCCCGTTTTGGCAATTGGCGCGCCTGCGCCTTGCCGAGCGGCGACGCTGAAAATGCCTTCATACAAGGCGATTGTGCGCTAACGATATACAATCTTAAATCTCTGAATCACGTCTATTCGCCGCAATCAAAACAAAATGTCTCCCGATTCGAGCGGTCCGGCGTCGTTTTTTCAACCCATTCGACATGCGAATTGCCCGCCCAGTAAACGGGTTCCCGGACACCGATAACAACAAGAAACAGATGCCGGCCTCCCGTCGTTGCGTTTTGGTAGCGGGGAAGCATCACCATGGTGGAGAGTACAAGGCACTTTCAATCTGGGGATCCGTTCGCAAGATTAGGCGAAGCGATCGGTGATTCCGGATTGTATGAGACACATCAATTTCTGCGGTCAGAAGCACGCAAGCCCGACCCGTTGGTCCAGAAAGATCACCTGGCAGACGACCCGGTGCCGCTTTTTCTCGCCGGCCAGCCGGATGCCCGCCACCGACAGGACGAGCGCTATCAGGACCTGCCCTTCTATCAAGAACCGCCCGAACACTCCTTCGCTGGCGGCAAGAAACGACGAGCGCGCGCATCGCGCATCGTGACCGGTGCGCTTGCGTTGTCCATCGTGGCCGCCGTTCTTGCGCTGCTTTCCTTCGATTCGACGCGCGCGGTCATCGTCAACGCCAAGGCTTCGTTGGCCAGCGCAGCGCCCGCCCCGTCAGGCACCGAACAACAGGACGCCGCGCCACCGGCACCGCGCGTCGCGGCCCAGTCTGCTAGTCCCGAAGCATCGCCGGCAACGCCGGAAGCGGCAACCGTACAGCGTGTCCAGCCTGTCGCGCTGGCGTCCGCTTCACCGTCACGCGACGAAATCACCGCGGCCTACCAGAGCGCCATCAAGACCCAGGTTGTGGCGATCGAGCCGACGGCCCCCGAACCTGCACCAGCGGCACGGCGCATCGATGCGGATGAACTGGCCGCGCTGTTGAAGCGGGCGAAGGGCCTGCTCGCGATCGGTGACATCACCTCCGCCCGGTTGCTGCTCGAGCGTGCGGCAGACGCGCAGGAGGCCGACGCCGCGCTGATGCTGGCGGGGACCTATGATCCGCAGGTGCTGGGCAAGCAGGACATGCGCAGCATCACGCCCGATCCGGCGATGGCGCGGCTTTGGTACCAGAAGGCCGCCCAGCTCGGCTCGGCCGACGCCAAGCGGCGTCTCAGCCAGGTTCAAAACTAGGCATCTTCAGAACCGGTCATCACCGGCACGCATCACTCACGACCGCGCATCACGCGACACGCATCACGCGACACGCATCACGCATCAGCGGGCATCACGCAGGGGACCAACAAATGCGACGACTGTTTGGAGTGGCAGTATTTGCCATCATGATGGCTTGCGGCCTGACGGCGCAAGCCCAAGCCCAAACCCAGCAAACCGAATACGACCCGGCCAAGGTCAGCGAGAGCCTGAAGGCTATTTTCCAGTTCGGTTCTGTCGCCACCAAGCAGAGCCTGAACTCGAACACGGTGACGCTGATGTCGGGGACGATCGGCGGCACCTATGTGCAGTTCGGCGCCGACCTCGCTTCCGTGCTCGACGATGGCAACAAGTTGCGCGTACTGCCCATCGTCGGGCGCGGTTCCGTGCAGAGCGTGGCGGACATCCTGTTCCTGCAGGGTGTCGATCTCGGCATCGTCCGCTCCGACACGCTCGATTATCTCGAACGCAAGGGCTTTGCGAAGGATATCAAGAAGCAGTTCACCTACGTGACGAAGCTCTACAATGAAGAGATGCACGTGATCGCGTCGAAATCGGTCCGCAGCTTAAGGGACCTCGAAGGCAAGACCGTCAGCGTCGACCTTCCCAATGGCGGCACGTTCGTGACTGCGCTGACCGTGTTCGAACGGCTCGGGATGAAGCCGAAGGTGGTCTATGTCGAGCAACGCATCGCGCTGGAGAAATTGAAGGCCGGCGAAATCGACGCCGTGATCGTGTGCGGCGGCAAACCGTACAAATCCGTCAGCACGTTCAAGGACGACCGCTTCCATCTGGTGACGGTGAATTACGAGAAGCCGCTGCAGAAAGACTATCTGCCCGCCAGCCTGTCGTCGAAGGACTATCCCAACCTGATTTCGGGCGACGATCGCGTCGACACCATCGCGGTGCCGGCGGTGCTTGCGGCCTATAACTGGGCGCCGAACACCGAGCGCTATCGCAAGCTGTCGCAGTTCGTGGATGCGTTCTTCACAAAATTCCCGACGTTCCAGAACCCGCCCTTCCATCCGAAGTGGAGGGAAGTCTCGCTGTCGGCGCCACTGCCCGATTGGCAGCGGTTGCCGGTCGCCGAGCAATGGCTGAAGTCCCACAACGTTGAAGCGGTCGCGCGTACCCGGTTCGATGAATTCCTGAAGCAGAGCCCAACCACCGCGGCGAACATCAAGACCGATGCCGATCGCGAGACGCTGTTCAAGCAGTTCCAGGCCTGGGAAACCGAGCGCAACGCGCGCGCGCAAGTTCGCTCCGGATCGCAGAAGTAGGAAACCTCGGCCGTGATCGGGATCGCCGCAAGCGATCCCGGTGGCGGACGTCGACGCGGGGCTATTGCGCCTCGTCGTCCTTCCCGACACCTCGCTTCAGCGCAGCGCGCGCGGCATCGCGGTGCTCCGATGTGATATAGCTGGCAACCATGCGGATGGCGGTGGCCAGGACTGCGGCGTCGTCGGTGAAGCCGAGCACCGGCAGCACGTCGGAAACGAAATCGAACGGCAGGACAAAATAGGCGATGGCGCCGAGCAGCGCCGCCTGCACATGGCGCGGCGTCTGCTTGTCGAACGCGCAATAGTAAGCCGCGAGCAGGTCCTCGGCGAAGGGAAGCTTCGCCACCACCCGCTTCAGCTTGCTCCAGAAGCGCCGGCGCACGCTTTCGCGGTCCTGCGCCAGCCGGTCGGCCGGTTCAAAACCCACGCTGTGTTCGGACGTTGCCATGACGGCGCTCCCTCAAGACAGGCGCGGCGGATCGCCGCGGACGTCTGTCTAGGAATTGGGGATGTCCAGCCGCCGCCGCAAGATCACTGCTGGAAGATCACTTCAAGACCCGGCGCTCAGGAGACGCTGGCGCGCTCAGGAGACGCCAAGATGGCGCTCAGGAGACGCCGAGCTGTTTGGCTATGGCGTTCATGGCGGCCGCAAGCTCGATGTCCAGCTTGGTGACGCCATTGGCGTCATGGGTGGCCAGCACCACCTCGACCGTCTTGTAGACGTTGCGCCATTCCGGGTGATGGTCGTTCTTTTCGGCCACCAAAGCCGCGCGGGACATGAACCCGAAGGCCTCGTTGAAATCCTTGAAGGTAAAGGTTCGCGCGATCGCCTCGCGGCCGGGCGCCTCCGACCAGCCGGAAAGTTCCGCCAGCGCCGATTTCCGCGCTTCTGCCGACAGCCGTTCCGCCATGCTCGCCTCCCGCGTTTGACACCAGCTTCACCCTAACACCGAAGGGCCCCCGCGGGATCCCCGCCCAAATTTAGACCGAAAGGCGCGTCCAATGGCCGCTCGGGTGCCGGTAACCATGACGGAGATGTAACCACGGTCCGGCGAGGAATTTGCTAGGATGCCCGGTGTAAGCACGTTGGCAACCGAAGATCGAACCTCAAACGATTGTTCAGGAATTGATGACCGACGGCTCTCATCCCGCCGAAGCAGCACTGCCTCCCCCGTCGCCCCGTTCGGCGCGCCGGCGGCTGGCATTCGTGATGCTGGCCGGCGTTCTGGCGATCATCGGCGTGGCGGCGGCCGGCTATCACATTGCGACGCGGCCGGTGACGTTGCGGATCGCGGTCGGCCCGGCCAACAGCGACGACCTCAAGGTGGTTCAGGCACTGACGCAAGCCCTCAACAACCAGCCGCACGGTCAAATCCGGCTGCGTCCGGCACAGACCGACGGCGCCGTGGCGAGCGCCAAGCTGCTCGGCGACGGCAAGGCCGATCTCGCCATTATCCGGGGCGACCTCGAGGTGCCCAAAAACGCGCAGGCTGTGGCGACGCTGCGCAAGAACGTCGTGGTCCTCTGGGTGCCACCCGCCAGTAAAGCCAGGGCCAAGGGCAAGAAGGCCGCGCCCGCGATCACGAAAATCACGCAGCTCGCCGGACATCGCGTCGGCGTCGTCGGCCGCACCGAGGCCAATGTCAATTTGCTCAAGGTGATCCTGCAGCAATACGGCGTCGATCCGGCGAAGGTCGAGATCGTCCAGTTTCCGGTCACTGAGGCGGTCGACGCCATCCGCAATCAGAAGGCGGATGTCTATCTCGCGGCGGGCCCGCTCAACAGCAAGATCACGTCCGATGCGATCGCAGCCTCGATGCGCGACGGCGGCACGCCGACCTTCCTGGCGATCGATTCGGCGGAAGCGATTGCGCAAAACCATCCGGCCTACGAGTCTTCCGAGATTCCCGCCGGTACCTTTGGCGGCGCGCCGGCCAAGCCGGAAGAGGAAGTCAAGACCATCAGCTTCTCGCATCACATCGTGGCGCGGAAGGGCGTATCCGACTCCACCATCGCGATCTTTACCCGGCAGCTGTTTGCAATCAGGCAAACGCTGAAGAACGAATTTCCGCTCGCCGCCAAGATCGAGACGCCGGACACCGACAAGGATGCGAATATCCCGGCGCATCCCGGCGCGGCCGCCTTTGTCGATGGCGAGGAAAAAACCTTCTTCGAGCGCTATAGCGATTTCATCTGGTGGGGCCTGATGGGGCTCTCGGCGATGGGCTCTGCCGGCGCCTGGTTCGCGGGCTACCTGAAGAAGGACGAGCGCATTGCCAGCAATTCGCAGCGCGACCGGCTGCTCGATTTGCTCACCGCTGCACGCAGCTGCGATTCAGGGGAAGAGCTTGACCAGATGCAGACGGAGGCCGACGGCATCCTGCGCCATATGCTGGAGTGTTTCGAACACGGCGCCGTCGAGGAGGGCGCGTTGACCACGTTCAACATCGCGCTCGAACAGTTCCACAACGCGGTCGCCGACCGCAAGGCGCTCCTGATGAGCATGCCGCAGAACCTGCAACGGGCCAGCGCGCAATTCCGGGCCGCCGGCGCCTGAGCCGGGAGTCCTGTAATTCGGCCGTCCTGTAATTCGGCGGTCATGGAATTTTCCTAGGTCTACCTGTGCTATCTCAGGGCGGACCGGGAACACCGACATGGCCACACGAATTTCTCGTCGAAAATTTCTCTCCTCCACCGCCGCGACGGGATTTGGCGTCATCGCGATGCCCTATCTCAGCCGCGCCGGCGACCGGCCGGTCATCAGCCACGGCGTGCAATCCGGCGACGTCGGCGCCGATGGCGGCGTAATCTGGGCGCGCGCCGACCGTCCCTCGCAAATGATGGTCGAGGTCGCGACATCCGAGTCGTTTGCCAATGCGCGGGCGCTGCCGCCGATCGCAGCACTGCCCGAAAGCGATTTCACCGCCAAGATGCTGCTGGAAAACCTGCCCGCGGGACAAGAGATCTTCTACCGCGTGCGGTTTCGCGATCTGTCGCATATCGACGTCGCGAGCGAGGCCGTTGTCGGCCGCTTCCGCACCGCGCCGGCCGATCGCCGCGATGTCAGCTTCGTCTGGGGCGGCGATGTCGCGGGACAGGGCTGGGGCATCAACCCCGACGACGGCGGCATGTTCACCTTCGCCACCATGCGCAAGCACCGCCCGGATTTCCTGCTGCATTCCGGCGACACCGTCTATGCCGACGGCCCGATCAGGTCCGAGGTGAAGCTTCCCGACGGCAAGGTGTGGAAGAACGTCACCATCGAAGCAAAAGCCAAGGTGGCCGAGACGCTCGACGAGTTTCGCGCGGCCCACAAATACAATTTCATGGACGAACATGTCCGCGCCTTCAACGCCGAGGTGCCGATCTTCGTGCAATGGGACGACCACGAGGTCACCAACAACTGGTCGCCGTCGAAGCAATTGCCGGCCTCCTACAAGGAGCGCGACATCAACCTGCTCGCCGCCCGCGCCGGCCGCGCGTTCCACGAAATGTATCCGATCCGGGAAAGCATTGTGGAGCCGGGCCGGCTCTATCGCACGCTGCATTACGGTCCGCATCTCGACGTCTTCATGCTGGACGAGCGCAGCTATCGCGCCGGCAACGGGCCCAACCTGCAAACCAGCTACGGGCCCGAAAGCTATTTCCTCGGACCGGATCAACTCGCCTGGCTGAAGCGCGGACTGTTGAACTCGCGCGCGACCTGGAAGGTGATCGCCTCCGACATGCCGCTCAGCATCATCGTCTATGACGATGCGGCCAACAAAAAGGGCTCGGAAGCGTTCGCGCAAGGCGACGGCCCGCCGCGCGGCCGTGAACTCGAGATTGCCGATATCCTGCGCTTCATCAAGACATCAGGCGTCGTCAACACGGTGTGGCTGACGGCTGACGTGCACTACGCCGCCGCGCATTACTACAATCCCGATAAAGCGCAATTCCAGGAGTTCGATCCGTTCTGGGAATTCGTCGCCGGCCCGCTGCATGCCGGCACGTTCGGGCCGAACGAACTCGACAACACGTTTGGGCCCGAGGTGAAGTTCATCAAGGCGCCGGGGCCGGACAAGCAGAACCTGCCGCCGTCGGCCGGCATGCAGTTCTTCGGCCACGTCAAGATCGACGGCGCCACCGGACAGATGATCGTGACCTTGCGCGATCGCGCCGACGTCGCACTCTGGTCGACGACGCTCGATCCGCAGCGTACGTAGCGTTTTCGAGCGAAGCGGGAATCGGTTCGCATCGCAATCAAGCTTTGCGCGGATTGCGTAGACTTATCTGCGGTAGAAAACGCGTCAAAACAAAAAGCCGGGGCCGGTTCTGATCCAGTCAGAACCGGCTCCCGGGTGAACCATTCAGGCGGCCCGGAAGCGGACGCATCCACCGCCGATAAATCAGACGCGCTGGTTGGCGTCTCAGCGCCTGACGTTCAGCAACGCGAGCAACGCCTCGGTCGAATAAGGCTTCGCCAGCCGGGGCGTGTTTGCGAACGCCGCCGGGAGCCTGGCGTCGACGCCATAGCCGGTGACGAAGACATAAGGAATTTTCAGCGCGTCCAGCTGTTCGGCAACCGCAAAACTCTTTTCACGAATCAGGCTGACATCGAGCAGGGCAAAATCCGGCGGCCGTTCGGCGATCATGGCGAGGGCCCTGGCCACGGTTTGAGCCGTACGCACGGCCTTTACGCCAAAACCAAGAAGCGTGTCCTCGAAATCGAGTGCGATGATTGGGTCGTCCTCGACGATCAGGACGTCATTGGGCATGCCGTCGGCGACGGGTTGCATTGTACTCGTCTGTCCCAGGTTCACTATTTTTTGTCCGATTGCCGGGCCGAAGCCCCGGAAGGAGGTCCGACGACGCCTTGAAGCGCGGCCATCGGTTCCGGAACTGAAACCATCACACCGTCGTTATGCTGTCTGTTCACTAGTGCACATAAAAACGCGCACAGCTTCGTTATTGTGCGCTTGGGGAACAGAGGAACCTTGGATGCAGGCGCGACGCGAGGAGCCGGCCGGCGCACGGCCGTTCAACAATTTGCTGCGTCGTCTGAACGCGGCCGATTTCGCCCTGGTCGCGCCGAACCTTGCCGAGGTCGATGCCAGTGCCGGCGAAGTGCTCTACAGCCCCGGCGATGACGTCGAGATCGTGCATTTCCCCTGCGGTCCGAGCCTCGTCTCCTACCTGGTCCCCAATGAGGATGGCCGCGATGTCGAGACCATCCTGATCGGCCGCGAAGGCGCGGTCGGCGGCATCGTCAGCCAGGGTTATTTGCCGGCCTATACCCGCATCATGGTCAAGTTCGCCGGGCCGTTCGTGCGGCTGCCGGTCGGAAAGCTCGAGGCCGCCAAGAGGCAATCGGCGACGCTCAGCAACATCTTCGCCCGCTACGCCGACTGCATGCTGGCCCAGATCTTCCAGTCCACGGCCTGCAACGCGATCCACTCGATCGAGCAGCGCACGGCGAAATGGATCATTTCGGCGATGGAACGCACCGACGGCGACGAAGTGGTGCCGCTGACCCATGAGCAGTTGGCGACCCTGCTCGGGGTCGGCCGCAGCTACACCAGCCGGGTGATCCAGACCTTCAAGGCCGAGGGCATGCTGGAGACCCGTCGCGGTTCGATCCTGGTCCGCAACGCCGATGCGCTGCGAATCCGGTCCTGCCTCTGCAATGACGCGGTGAAGGACCATTTCGAGGAGGTTTTGCGGGGGGTCTATCCGGACCCCGAAAAGGGCAATTAGGCGGGCAATCGGGCGAAAATCGGCTAACCAAATGCCAAACAAATCATTGTTTTTTGGCGTTTTCTGACTATATTGCGCCGCAACGCGTAAGGTGTGCCCGGTCCTTTTGGCCGGGCTTCCTTTTTGGGGCCAAGGTCGAGGCCGTTGCCCCTTTCGCATTTCAGGTTTTGAGCACGATCCGGAAAAGTGGGTCCCGGTTTTCCGGCGAGATCGCGCTCCAGCCATTGCACGACCAGAAGAAGAGCCATGAACCTTCGTAACGTCGCCATCATCGCCCACGTCGACCACGGCAAAACCACGCTGGTCGACAAGCTGCTGCAGCAATCCGGTACCTACCGTGACAACCAGCGCGTGGTCGAACGCGCGATGGATTCCAACGACCTGGAGCGCGAGCGCGGCATCACCATTCTGGCCAAGGCCGCCTCGGTGCAGTGGAAAGACACCCGCATCAACATTGTCGACACTCCCGGCCACGCCGATTTCGGCGGCGAGGTCGAGCGCATCCTGAACATGGTGGACGGCGCGCTGGTGCTGGTCGACGCCGCGGAGGGCCCGCTGCCCCAGACCAAGTTCGTGGTCTCCAAGGCGCTGAAGGTCGGCCTGAAGCCGATCGTCGTCATCAACAAGGTCGACCGTCCCGACGCGCGCCCGACCGAAGTCATCAACGAAGTGTTCGACCTGTTCGCCGCGCTCGACGCCTCCGAAGAGCAGCTCGATTTCCCGATTCTTTATGGATCAGCCAAGCAGGGCTGGATGGGCGACAGCCCGGAAGCCTCGCACGAAGCCGGCATGCAGCCACTGTTCGACCTGATCCTGCGCCATGTCGCGCCGCCGACGGTCGAAGAAGGCCCGTTCCGGATGATCGGCACCATCCTCGAAGCCAATCCCTATCTCGGCCGCATCATCACCGGCCGCATCACCTCGGGTTCGATCAAGCCGAACCAGGCCGTGAAGGTGCTCGGTGCCGACGGCAAGCAGATCGAAAGCGGGCGTATCACGAAGATCCTCGCCTTCCGCGGCATCGAGCGGACGCCGCTCGAGGAAGCCGAAGCGGGCGACATCGTCGCCATCGCCGGCCTCACCAAGGGCACCGTCGCCGATACCTTCTGCGATCCGTCCGTTGAAACCCCGCTGGTGGCGCAGCCGATCGATCCGCCGACCGTGTCGATGTCGTTCATCGTCAACAACTCACCGCTTGCCGGCACCGAAGGCGACAAGGTGACCAGCCGCATGATCCGCGACCGCCTGCTGCGCGAAGCCGAAGGCAATGTCGCGCTGCGCGTGGTGGAAGCCACCGACAAGGATGCGATGGAAGTTTCCGGCCGCGGCGAATTGCAGCTCGCGATCCTGATCGAGACCATGCGTCGCGAAGGCTTTGAGCTTTCGGTGTCGCGCCCCCGCGTGGTGCTGAAGAAGGACGAAACCACCGGTGACTGGCAGGAGCCGATCGAGGAAGTCGTGATCGACGTCGACGAGGAGCATTCCGGCGTCGTCGTGCAGAAGATGAGCGAGCGCAAGTCCGAGATGATCGAGATGCGTCCCTCCGGCGGCAACCGCCTGCGGCTGGTGTTCTACGCGCCGACCCGCGGCCTGATCGGCTATCAGGGCGAACTGCTCACCGATACCCGCGGCACCGCGATCATGAACCGCCTGTTCCACGGCTATGCCAACTACAAGGGCGACATCCAGGGCCGTCGCAACGGCGTCTTGATCTCCAACGACCAGGGCGAAGCGGTGGCTTACGCGATGTTCAAGCTGGAAGACCGCGGCCCGATGATGATCGAGCCGGGCTGGAAGGTCTACAAGGGCATGATCGTCGGCGAGCACACCCGCGACAACGACCTCGAGATCAACGTGCTCAAGGGCAAGCAGCTCACCAACATCCGCACCACCTCAAAGGATGAAGCGGTGCGCCTGACCCCGCCGATCCGCATGACGCTGGAAAAGGCGCTGGCCTATATCGAGGACGACGAGCTGGTGGAAGTGACCCCAAAGTCGATCCGCCTGCGCAAGAAGTTCCTCGACGCCAACGACCGCAAGCGCGCGGAAAAGGCCAAGGAGGCGGTGGCCTAAGCACCGCCCGCCTAAACGACTGCGTCAGATCCCGTCGTGCGCGGTGGGATCGTCGCCTTCGTCGACCAGGTCGATGGCGGCGCCGGTATCGGCCAGATCGATGGCCTTGCGCAGCGTGACGATATGCGGCGCCTGACAGGTGTCGGGCGCACGGCGCACGTCCCAATAGGCGGTGTGGGTGAAGAAGTCGTCACCCCCCCGCGTTTTTGGTGGAGACCGCGAGATCGACGATGTGATAGCCGAAGATCGGCGATAGCGCGCCGCCGATGGCGTCTCCCCAGAACAGCTGACGCCGGGGAAAATAGATGTTGCTCCACCGGGTCAATCCGAACAACGCGCCGTTGTGAATTTGCTTCCTGTGCGTCGTCGGATTGGTGAAGGTCAGCAAGCCGTCTCGATCGAGCCGTTTCGGCGGGCAGGTCGGAAACTCTCTTTCCCCGACGCGCCGGGCGAAATCATCCTTCAGATCCTGCTCGGTATTCAACCTTCCCTCGGCTTTCAGATCCGCCGCGGTCTTGCCCAGGCACATCAGGAAGTAGGCGTGGGTCAGCGCGCTTCCCAGGGTGACGAAGTCGGTCACCAGCCAGCTCTTGGGTTGCAAGGGATTGGGCTTTTGCTGCTGGGGCGTCGGCTTCGCCGCGGCAGCGGCGATGCTGGCGATCGTGGCGCGCGCCTTGATCCGCAACGCCTTCTTGTCCTCGATCGTTGCCTTGGCGTCTTCCGGCTGCCATTTGGCGCTATCGATGGCGTCAAAATCCGTGCCCAGCTCTTCGACAGGCGGCAACTCATTGCAGACCCGGCTGAAATAGGCGCGCAGCATGTCGTAGGCGACGACGGTACCAAGGCTGTGCGCGACGACGACGATGCGATCGTACTGGCCGGACGCGTGGAGGTTTGCGAGCCGATCCACGGCCTCCTTCCTGATCGCCCGGCGCACCGCCACATTGGCCGGTGAATTGCGGAAGTAGCGCGCGGCATCGCCGAGATACGGCTGCAGGAATGCGGCATTGATGATCAAATAGAGCCCGATCACGGCCGACGCCGCCGCGACGCTCCACGGCGAGTTCAGCGCCCACAACCATGCCTTGATCACGGTCAGGACAAATTCGCTTTCCGGATGCCAGTACCGATCGGCAACAATGAAAATGCCGAACAGGACCACGGAAATGAAGATGGCTCGCCAGAATGCCCGCAGTCCCTGTCGCCCCATGATCAGCAATGTCGCGATCAGCGCAATCAACGTGGGTAGCGCAATCTGCGTGAAGAGTTCGGCACCATCGGGAATCCCGGGATTACCTGCACTCGCAGCAATGCCGGGAAATTTTCTCCCGATCCAGACATAGACCGCGATCAGAACGGCCCCGCCGGCCAACGCGATTGCGAGCAATCCGATGATCCGGACAGCCCCCCATTTCAAGGCGACGAGGAGGCCTAACAGCAGGCTTGCAACCAGCAGCAGGAACGGTGCGACCAGCATGATCTGCGCAACGTTTCGCGAAAACAGCAGAATCCCCTGCAACACCAGCACCGCGAAGGAGAGATTCATCAGGCACAGGAAAATAGCCGCTGCCCACCAAAGCCCGTTCATGCCGAGCTTCATGATCGGCCCCTTCCGGACCAGTTCGTACAGCCAGAGCAGCACTGCGACGGCCTTGGTCTCACTCATCAGGTGAGCCCAATATAATTCGTGGAAATCGACCAGGCGGCCATCCGGCGAATCCGGCACCGTGTTCGTCGTCATCACCGCGAGGTCGATGTCGGAGCCGTCCCTTTCCGGATGCGTCCAGATCCGCTTGCCTTTGTCGGCCGGGTTTTTCTCGTCCAGCCAGACGCCCCGTATGACGCCGCGCACCGTTTCCAGCGCGCGCTGACTGCCGATGCCGTGAACGACAAGGATCGCGGTTCTCTTCCGCGCGGTAGCGGGGTCGAATTCGGCCATGGCTGAAATCCGGATCTGAAATGACGTTAGGGAGAATAATCTATTCAATACAACTACAGGGAGAGAAACAAGCCGCTCTTTTTCGCAAAGATGTCGCACTGCCAGCCGGCAATGACCGAGCTCGGCCAATCGATGCGAAAACCGCATCCCTCCCCTGCCCGCCGTGGACCGGGAGCCCTCTGCGGACCGGCTTCAGGCCCCCTGGCGAACGTGCTAGAGGCTCTGACATGACGACCCTCCCCTCCGAAGTCGATGTTGCCATCATCGGCGCCGGCGCTGCTGGCCTCGGCGCCGCGCATGCGCTGAAACAATCCGGTCTCTCCTGTGTCGTGCTGGAAGCGCGCGACCGCGTCGGCGGCCGTGCCCATACGATAGCGGCCTCGCCCGAGATCACCTTCGACCTCGGATGCGGCTGGTTGCATTCGGCGGATGAAAATTCATTCGTCCCGATCGCCGAGCAACTGAAGTTCGAAATCGACAGGAACCGCCCGCCCTGGCGCGAGCAGGCCCACAACAAGGCGTTTCCGGTTGAGCAGCGGACGGAATTCCTGAGGGCGCTCGATGCCTTCTATGACCGCGCCGAGGAAGCCGCAGAACTGGCCGGGCAGAGCGGCCGCGATGTCGCCGCGAGCCTCTATCTTGAGCCCGGCAATCGCTGGAACCCGATGATCGACGCGATCTCGACCTACGTCAACGGCTGCGAACTGGATCAGGTCTCGATCCTGGACATGGATGCCTATGAAGACACCGAGATCAACTGGCGCGTCCGCCGCGGTTATGGCGCGCTGGTCGCTGCCTATGGCGCCTCGATGCCGCTCGCGCTCAACTGCGCGGTGACGCTGATCGACCATTCGGGAAAGCGCATTCGCGTCGAGACGTCGCGGGGCACGCTGACCGCCGGCAGGGTGATCATCACCGTCCCGACCAACCTGATTGCGGATGAAGCCATCCGCTTTCACCCGGCCCTGCCGGCAAAGCTCGACGCCGCACGCGGCCTGCCGCTTGGTCTCGCCGACAAGGTGATGCTGGCACTTAGCGATGGCGACGCGCTGCCGAAGGATGGCAGCCTGCGCGGCGCCACCATGCGCACCGCGATGGGCACCTATCATCTGCGCCCGTTCGGCCAGCCCTGCATCGAAGGCTTTTTCGGCGGCCGCTTTGCGCGATCGCTGGAAGATGCCGGCCCCGGCGCACTGGCCGCCGAAAGCATCAGCGAGATTGCAGGCTTCCTCGGCAACGACTTCCGCCGCAAGCTGAAGCCGCTCGCGGAATCGCGCTGGGCCCACGAGCCGTTCTCGCGCGGCTCGTATTCCCACGCTCTACCCGGCCACGCCGGCGACCGCGCGGTGCTGGCAGCGCCCGTAGATGGACGCTTGTTTTTTGCCGGAGAGGCGACCTCGCCGGGGTTTTTCTCGACCGCGCATGGGGCACGGGATTCGGGGGAGCGCGCGGCGGGGGAAGTGTTGGCTTTGCTGGCGAAGCAATAGCCCTCAATCCCGTCATTGCCTGCGACAAGCGCGAAGCGTTTGCGCAAGGGAGCGATAGCGACGACGCAATCGATTCCCCAAGCGGTGACATGGATTGCTTCGCTTCGCTCGCAATGACGGTTCGGCGTGAATCTACTCCATCACCCGCGCGCGCATATCGGCATCGGGCACAAAACACTGCTCATACTTGCCGAAAATCCGGTAGCGGTTGCGCGCGACAAGGCTGTAGACGCCGTCGCGCAGCGGCTTCGGCACCGCAAACAGCGCGCGCATCCAGCCCCGGCCCGGCAGCGCGCCGAGCACCGTCAGCGCCGCGTCGGACTTGAAATATGCGACGCCGCCGTGAACGACGGCGTTGGTATCGGGATCGTCGGGGTTGATGCCGAACGCCTGCGCCAGACGCGTGCCGTAGCCGGACTGGATCGGCGTGAAGCGAAAGCGACGCTCGACGTCTCGCGTGGCGACGAAGCGGACCCAGCGCGAGCAGAAGATGCAGACGCCGTCGTAGAGGATCACGTCATCGTCCGGCCATGCCGTCATCTGTTGTCCAAGGTAAGCAATGCGACCAACATCAGCACGATCGCCGGTCCCGTCTTGACCAGCGCACCGAGCGGCTCGATCCAGAGATCCGGCGTCAGGATCGCCGCGCCGACCATGTAGCCCAGCGCGACGACGATGCCGGCGACCAGTCCGACCGCGGCGGTGCGACGGAAGGCGATTAACACCCCGATGCTCATATCCATCAGGCTGGTGATAGCAGTCATCGGCGCGACCAGCCATGACGGAAAGCCGTGCGCCCGCAAAATATCGGCGGCGGCGGCAAACGAGATCACCAGCGAGATGAAGCCCGACACGATCCAGAACACCGCAAGGCTGGCGATCACGAGCGCCTTGACCAGGAACAGCCGCGCGAACCATTTGTCCTGGATGGTGGCGGCATGCCCGCCCACCGCCTGCGCCAGCGTCTTCGGCACGATGCCGGTCGCCGCCATCCAGCTTGCGGGATCGCCGGTGACGCCGCGGCGCAGTTCGGCGATCGCCGTGGAGCGCATCGGCGGCATCCAGCCAAGTTTATTGGCGAGATCGCCTGATTTGGCGCCGAGATTGAGCAGAAAACCGGGAAGCGTGATCCGCGGCATGCGGGAGGTGCCGAGCGACCAGCGGAATTGATCGATGACATTGCCAAGCGTGATCGGTTGCGGCTGCATCAGGTCCCAGGTCACGGCGTTTGCCGCGGGATCGCCGATGTCGCGGGCGGCGAGCCAGGCGATGGTCGCGGAAACATCCTCGACCGCCACCGGCTGGAACGGAGTCGCCGATTCATCGCCGGGCAATTGCAGCGGGAATGCCGCCAGCGCGCGCAACATCGCGCTGCCGCCATAGGCCGAAGGCGCCACGACAAAGCCCGGCCGCAGGATTGCGTAGGGAATACCGGAGGCCGCGATCAGCCGCTCTGCCTCGCGCTTGGTCGTGCTAAAGGCGGTGCGGTCGTCATCGGCGGTGCCGGGGATCGAGATGTGAACGAAGCGCACCGCGCGGCGGCTGTCGCGGATCGCCACCAGCAGCCGTTCGACGAAATCGCGATGCACCGCGCGGGTGTCGCTGCCCGGCCCGTCCTGCAGCACGCCGAGGCAATTGACCACGACATCGATCTCGCGCTCGCGGATCAACCGCGCCAGCGAGGCAGCATCCATCGACATGATCGGAAGCTCAAGGTCGGAAGCGCCAGTCTTTTGTGACGGTTCGAAATGCCGCGCGACCCCGACCGCCTGAAAGCCCTGCAATCGAAGATCATCGGTGATGTACCTACCGATCAGGCCGGAAGCGCCGAGGACGAGGATTTTGCGCAATGAATTTTCCGCTTGCATATACCCACCTAAACCGGCTTCGCGATCATCAACCACAGGATCGCCATGACCGAACCAAAGCCTGGAATGCCGAACAGAAACCAGCGCCGGAACAGCGCGAAATAGCGCGGCGGCAGCGCCGCATTCGCAGCCGCGGCGACGCGCGCCAGGTCGCGCATCTCGA
The DNA here is from genome assembly GCF_018130105.1 of Bradyrhizobium sp. AUGA SZCCT0160. Classification (NCBI taxonomy): domain Bacteria; kingdom Pseudomonadati; phylum Pseudomonadota; class Alphaproteobacteria; order Hyphomicrobiales; family Nitrobacteraceae; genus Bradyrhizobium; species Bradyrhizobium sp. AUGA SZCCT0160. The sequence continues at coordinate 84,022 of NZ_JAFCMD010000013.1, read as the reverse complement.
TCTGCATGAAGATCACCGGCATCCAGAACAGCCCCGCCACCGCATACAGCCCGAGCGAGGCCCAAATCCAGAGTTCGCCAAATCCCGTCGATGACAGCATCATCAAGAGACCGCCGGTGACGGGCTGCAGCAGCACCGCCGTCAGCGTGAACAGCATGTCGGCAATCACCACTGTCGACCCGGTGCGGGCGATGAAGGAGGCATCACCGCTGCGGTGCGCCATCAGCATGAAAAACGCGATGCCGCTGCCGGTGCCGAGAATGACGATGGCGCCAAGCATGTGCAGATATTTGATCGCGAAATACAGCGTCATCGTCGCGTCATCGTTTTTTGGCCGGGCTTTGCGCGCGCAGCTTCAGGGCGCGATCGAGTTCATTGGCAGCGCTTGTTACACCAGCTTCGGTTTCCGGCAGCCAGTGCCCTTCACTGCCATAGGCCCCGAGCACGCGGAAATCGACCTTGCCGCCGGCGTTGCGGAACGCGTCCGCCAGTTGCCGTGACAGAACAGGCGAGAAGTAGCTGTCATTGGCCGCCACCAGCCATGTGACGGGCACGCGCGCGGTCTTGCCGAATTCCCGTGCGGCGGCCATCAGGGTGTGCGGCGCGCAGACCTGACCCGGAAAATCATTGGCGCGGCCGCCGCGTCCGGGCGCAAAGGCGATGATCGCGGAGATGTCCTTCGGATCTTCACTGGCCAGCGCCAGCGCGCCCCAGCCGCCGGCCGAGTGCCCGATCACGATCATTCCGTTTGACCGGATGAAGGGTTGCTTGCGCACGAAGCCCATTGCCGCCGCGATGACATCAGCGGTGGCGCGGCCTGACCTGGCGTAATCAGCCTCGTCGCAGCCGCCCTGGTCTTCGAGATATTTGCCGCCCGTGGCGCCATGGCCCGGACGCTCCGGCACCAGCACGGCAAAGCCGCGCGCCACCAGCCAGGCCGCCAGCGCACGGTATTCCGGCTGCGGCATTTGCGCGCGACGCAATACGTTTTGGGTGGTGGCATGCGCAATCAGCGCGAGCGGAAACGGACCGGCGCCCGGTGGACGAAACAACAGCGCATGTGACGGAGGGCCCAGATCGGGCGACGGCACCAGCCATTGCTGCCGGCGATTGGGCTCGCCCTCGGTACCTTGCGCGCCGAGGTTTTGTTGCGCCGCGCCGGTCTCGATGCCGAGCGCGGCGAGGACAACCGCTGCGATAAACACTTTAGCCGGATGCATGAATTGGCCTGGCGGGCTTGGGAAAGGCAGTTGCGACGGTAGTCTTTGGGAAGGAATTGCGAATTCGCCAACAGAATACCGGCGAATCAGATTCAGCACATTTTTCCGTGATCGGATTGCTGGAAGCGTTCTCCGCGATTGTTTTGAGCCTGGTTTTACCCTGCTCCGCATCGGCCAAGTGCCCGGTAAAGTCGGCCTCCTGTCCTCTTTCGGTACAGCCGGGCGGTAAACTGATGCAGAAAATCCACAGGTTAACCGATAATTAACGATGGACCTTGAAGACAACGCGCTGACTTGCTTTGATTGGGTCCATGAGCACAACCCTGATCGAGGTTCGGCCGGCCAAAGCTGCGGATGCAGCCGCGGTGGCGTCCACCCATGACGAAGCCTGGCGCTCGGCCTATCAGGGCATCATTCCCGGCGCCGAACTTGAAAAGCTGATCAACCGCCGCGGCCCGCAATGGTGGGACAGCGCGATCCGCAAGGGCAGCCGCGTCAGCGTGCTGGTGTTCGGCGACAAGGTCGCGGGCTATGCCAACTACGGCCGCAACCGCGCCCGCAGCCTGCATTTCGAAGGCGAAATCTACGAGCTCTATCTGCGTCCGGAATTCCAGGGTCTCGGCTTCGGCCGCCGCCTCTTCACCTCCGCCCGCCGCGATCTCTTGCAGAGCGGCCTCAAGAGCATGGTGATCTGGGCGTTGTCCGACAACGATCCCGCGACGGAGTTCTATCGCGCGCTCGGCGGACGCATGGTCGCCCGCTCGTCGGAGAAGTTCGGACCCAAATCGCTCGACAAGGTCGCCTTCGCCTGGACCAACTGAGCCAAGCCTGAAACGCCAATTTTTTGGGCTGATCGTCATATCAGACGAAAGCGCGACTCGCGCCTTCGGTATGGCTTGACCTAGCCTCCCATCATTTCTAATAGCCGCCTGCATGCGATGGATACGCCGGGGATCCAGCGCGGAACACGCGCTTGGCGCATTTGCCAGGCATGACCATCCAGCCAGTCGAAGCACGACTTCGCCAAGCAACCACGGAGCCCTCCATGCGCATTGACGCCATTTCAACCGGTAAGAATCCGCCGCATGACGTCAACGTCATCATCGAAGTGCCGGTCGGAGGCGAGCCGATCAAATATGAAATGGACAAGGAGGCCGGCACGCTGGTCGTCGACCGCTTCCTCTATACGGCGATGCGCTATCCCGGCAATTACGGCTTCATCCCGCACACGCTGTCGGGCGACGGCGATCCCTGCGATGTGCTGGTCGCCAATACCCGCGCGATCGTGCCGGGCGCCGTCATGAGCGTGCGGCCGGTCGGCGTGCTGCTGATGGAAGACGAGGCCGGCGGCGACGAGAAGATCATCGCGGTGCCGACATCGAAACTGACGCAGCGCTATGACAAGGTGAAGAACTACAACGACCTTCCCGACATCACGCTGCAGCAGATCCAGCACTTCTTCGAGCACTACAAGGATCTCGAACCAGGCAAATGGGTCAAGGTGCTGCGCTGGGGCGATGCGAACGACGCCCAAAGGCTGATCATCGAGGGCATCGAGCGGGCGCAGGGGAAGAAGTAGGCGGTTAGCGCCCCGGGACCAATTCTTTGTGATAGATCTCGTCATGCCCGGCCTTGTGCCGGGCATCCACGTCTTTGGTCACGCGCAGAAAGAAGGGCGTGGAGGCCGGGACATAGGCGAGCGGAAGCGACGCCGTCCTTCAGACGGCTATGGCGAGCGGAAGCGACGCCGTCCTTCAGACGGCTATGGCGAGCGGAAGCGACGCCGTCCTTCAGACGGCTATGCCCGGCCATGACGGAGAGACCGATGCGACGGCTGATCAGAATTGTCCGCAACCTCGCGCTGCTCCTGATCGCTGTTATCGTGATTCTCGCCGGCGTGCTGGCGTTCAACGTTATCACCCATAGTTCGCGGCAAATTCAGGTCGCGGCCATCCCGCGCGTTGCGGTTGACGCGCAAGCCGTTGCGGCGCGCCTCAGCGAGGCGATCCGCTTTCGCACCATTTCGAGCCACGAAAAGCCCGACCAGCACGCCGAGGCCTTGCGCGGCATGCAGGCGCATATCGAGAAGAGCTTTCCGGCGTTCCACGCCGTGGCGAAGCGCGAGATCGTCGGCCAGTACAGCCTGCTCTACACCTGGGAGGGCTCCGATCCAAAGCTGCCGCCGATCGCGCTGCTCGCGCATCAGGATGTGGTGCCGGTTGCGCCCGGCACCGAGAAGGACTGGCAGCAGCCGCCTTTCGATGGCGTCATTGCCGATGGTTTCATCTGGGGCCGCGGCTCCTGGGATGACAAGGGCAACCTCTATTCGATGCTGGAGGCCGCCGAGACGATGACCAAGGGCGGCTTCCGGCCGAAGCGAACGATCTACTTTGCCTTTGGCCACGACGAGGAAACTGCCGGCACCGCGGGCGCCAAGGCCATCGCGGCGCTATTGGCCTCACGCGGCGTCCGCCTCGATTTCGTCGTCGACGAGGGCCTCCTGATCACCGAAGGCATGATCAAGGGCCTCGACAAATCAGCGGCTCTGATCGGCGTTGCCGAAAAGGGCTACGCCTCGCTGGTCTTGAACGTGCAGGCAACGCCCGGCCATTCCTCGATGCCGCCGCGCGACACCGCGATCGGCATGCTGAGCGCGGCGCTGGCGCGGCTCGAAGACAACCGCCTGCCGATGCATATCCGCGGCACGGTCGCCGAAATGTTCGACACGCTGGCGCCGGAGATGAACGGCTTCAACCGCGTGGTGCTGTCGAACCTGTGGCTGTTCAAGCCGCTGTTGCTGCGCGAGTTCGAGAAGAACGGCCCGAGCGAGGCGACGATCCGCACCACCACGGCGCTGACGATTTTCAATGCCGGCGACAAGGACAACGTGCTGCCCGGCAACGCCGAGGCCGTCGTCAACTTCCGCATGATCCCGGGCGACACCCAGGCGAGCGTCACCGACCATGTGCGCAGCACGATCCGCAACGATCGCATTTCGATCAAACCGTTCCCCGGCAATACCGATCCGCCACCGGTGACGGGTACCGCGAGCCCGTCGTTCCAGATGCTCAACCGTACCATCCGCGAGGTTTTTCCTGATGTCATCGTGGCGCCCGGACTGATGGTGGGCGCGACCGATTCGCGCCACTTTGCCGGGATCACCGACAAGATTTTCCGCTTCTCGCCGGTGCGCGCCGATACCGACGATCTGAAGCGCTTCCACGGCACCAACGAACGCCTCAGCCTGGACGGCTATGCCGACATGATCCGGTTTTATCGGCGGCTGATCGAGAACGCGGCGGGATAGCCCAAGCTCTCACCTCCGTCATTGCGAGGAGCACTTGCGACGAAGCAATCCAGCTATCCGTTTTGCCACGCTATGGATCGCTTCGCGGAGCCTGTCATCGGGCGCGCATTCGCGCGACCCGTTGGCTCGCAATGACGACGGAGAGATCTGCGCCTCGCCTCACACCGCCGGCTTCGGCAGCCCGTGTATCGCGCACGCCGCGCGCAGCGTGTTCACCAGCAGACACGCCACCGTCATTTGCCCGACGCCGCCCGGCACCGGCGTGATCGCACCGGCGACGTTGAGCGCTTCGGCATAGGCGACGTCGCCGACCAGGCGCGTTTTGCCGTCGGCGGCCGGCAGGCGGTTGATGCCGACGTCGATCACGGTAGCGCCCGGCTTGATCCAGTCGCCGCGCACCATTTCCGGCTTGCCGACGGCCGCATAGACCAGATCGGCGCGGGCGCATAATTGCGCCAGATCGCGCGAGCGCGAATGCGCGATCGTCACCGTCGCGTTTTCATTGAGCAGCAATTGCACCAGGGGACGGCCGACCAGGTTGGAGCGGCCGATCACGATGGCGTTCATGCCCTCGAGCGAGGCATGCACGCTCTTGGTGAGAATAATGCAGCCGAGCGGCGTGCACGGCGACAGCGCGGCAAAGCCGCCGGCCAGGCGCCCGGCATTGTTCGGATGCAGCCCGTCGACATCCTTGGCGGGATCGATCGCATTGATGACGGTTTCGGTATGCAGCGATTTCGGCAGCGGCAGTTGCACGAGAATGCCATGCACTGCGGGATCGCGATTGAGTTGCGCGATCAACGCCAGCAAGTCCGCCTGCGCGACGTCTTCGGGCAGCACGTGCTCGAACGACGCCATGCCGGCTTCCTGGGTCTGCTTGTGCTTGCTGCGGACATAGACCTGGCTCGCCGGGTCGCTGCCGACCAACACCACCGCGAGCCCCGGAATTATCTGATGCGCGGCCTTGATCCGTGCGACCTCGCCGGCAACGCGGCCGCGGAGCTCTGCTGCAATGATCTTTCCATCGATGATGCGGGCGGTCATCTCAATCCTTCGTATCCGGTTTGGCTGCAGTCAGCCTGCGCAAGGTATCGCCGAGCGATTTGGGGTCGCCGCCAATGGCGACCTGCTTGAGGCGCGATGTCGTGCCGGACAGGATCTTGACCCTGGCCTTGGGCACGCCGAGCGCCTTTGCCATCAGTTCCATGACCGCGCGGTTGGCCTCGCCGCCCTCAGCGATGACGCGCACGCGAATCTTGACCACGGAACGCCCGTTGGCGAGCGTCTCAATCCCGTCGATGTCGTCGCGGCCGCCGCGCGGGGTGACCCGTAGCGCCACGCTGATGCCCTCGGTGGAGTAACGCCAAGGATCCATCGATCAGTGATGCCCTCGATCAGATGACGTTGGGATAGATGTAGTAGGCGATCACGCGCTGGATGAACATGATGATCAGGATCAGGATGATCGGCGAGATATCGAGGCCGCCCAGACTGGGCAGCATCCGGCGTATCGGCGCCAGCACCGGCTCGGTGATCCGGTACAGGAATTCGGCCACGGCCGCGACGAACTGGTTGCGCGTGTTCACGACATTGAAGGCGATCAGCCAGGACAGGATGGCGGAGGCGATCAAGAGCCAGATATAGAGGTCGAGGACGATGGAGATGATGTCGAGGACAGCGCGCATGATGGAGGGGGCTCGCAGGTGGGGTAACCTGCTAGATATCGGTTCATCCCCCCGCAAACAAGGGAAGTTCCCATCAAAAAGACCCCGGAATCGGCGCTTTAACCGTTCTTGACTTGACCTTGGGCCGGACTGTAAATGGCGCCGATTGTCGGTCGCCTGTTCTCAGTTTGGGCGGCCGCGACGGGGCCATAGCTCAGCTGGGAGAGCGCGTCGTTCGCAATGACGAGGTCGGCGGTTCGATCCCGCCTGGCTCCACCAGCCTTCGCTTGCTTCGCAAGCTACGGCTCGGCAAGCCACGCCGTGGCCTATCGTAGCGAAGCTAGCGAAGGCTGCCGCGCCATAGCCCGAAGGGCGACGGCGGGCTGGTTCCACAAGCACACAACCCCCTCACCTCCCCGTAAACCGCGGCGGACGCTTCTCCATGAAACTCGCCACGCCCTCTTTGAAATCGCTGCCCTTGAGCGCGATCTGCATTTCCCGGTTGGCGTCGATGGTGGCTTCCGCGAGCGTCTGGAACGGCACATCGTAGAGCTGGCGCTTGATCACCGAGATCGCGCTGGGCGAGACGAAATCGGCAAGGTCGCGGGCGTAGGCGTAGGTCTGCTCGCGCAGCTGATCCGGCGGATAGAGCCGGTTGACGAGGCCGATGCGCAGGGCTTCCTCGCTGGAGACGCGGCGCGAGGACATCAGCAGATCGAGCGCGTTGGCGTGGCCGACTATTCGCGGCAGCATCCAGCTGATGCCATGCTCGGCGATCAGCCCGCGGCGCGAGAATGCGGTCGTGAACACGGTGTTGTCGGCGGCAAAGCGCAGATCGCAATATAGCGCATGCACGAGGCCGATGCCCGCGGTGGCGCCGTTCAGCATACCGATCACGGGTTTTGGAATCGCCGGATAATAAGCGTAGCGCGTCTGCCAGTCGGCTCGCCGGTTCATGTCGAACGGCGTGTTCTCGCCGCGCCTGATCTCGTTGGGATCGATTCCCTTCAGCCCTTCCATATCGGCGCCGGCGCAGAACGCGCGCCCCGCGCCTGTCAGCACGATGACGCGCACATCGTCGTCGGCAGCGGCGGTTTCCATCGCATGGCGCACGTCGCGCTCCATGATCGCGGTCCAGGCGTTCATGCGGTCCGGCCGGTTGAGCGTGACGGTCGCGACCTTGTCGCTCACGTCGTACAGAATGTGTTGGTAGGTCACCGCGATCTCCCTGTTGTTTTCTGTTGTTGAATTTCGCGCGCGCCTTTTCGGCCGCGCCATGCGGACAGATTAGCACATCTGATGGTTTTGAAAGGCGCGTGGAGGCGCGGGGAAATTCCGCGTGGCGGCTATTCGGCGGCTTCCGACATGATCGACATCGGCATGCGCTTGAGCCAGCCGGAGATGAATTGCTGCAGCCACGCGCGCTCGGCGACGTCGTGCACCGCGCGATCGGCGAAGTGCGAATGCGGCGCCCGCGCACCCGGCAAATCCATTGTCTCGCAGCGCGTGGTCCAGCGATGCATCATCGCGTAGGTCACGTCGGGATGAAACTGGAAGCCGAAGGCATGGCCGGACTGGAATGCCTGCACCGGAAAGTCGTCGCCCTCCGCCAGCAATTCGGCGCCGGCCGGCAGCTCGAACCCCTCGCGGTGCCAGTGGTAAACCTGATCCGGCCAGTTCGGGCAGACCGCGTGGCCGGCTTGCGTCGGACGGATCGGGTAGTAGCCGATCTGGGTACGGCCCTGCGGATGGGGTGCTACCGGCGCGCCCAATTGTTTGGCGAGCATCTGGGCGCCGAGGCAGACGCCGAGGAACGGCCGCTGCTCGCGCAGGGCAATTTCGATCCAGTCGATCTCCCGGCGCACATATTCGTCGCCGTCGTTGGCGCTCATCGGGCCGCCGAAGATCACCGCACCGGCATGCAGATCCAGCGTTTCCGGTAGGGGGTCGCCGAACCTCGGGCGGCGAATGTCGAGGGTATGCCCCAGCGCACGCAGCGCGTTGCCGACCCGGCCCGGCGTCGAACTCTCCTGGTGCAGAACGATCAGGACCGGCAGCAGAGGCAGCAGCAGAGATTCGGGCGCGGCAGCCAGCGCCCTTCGCCCCGGAAAGGGCAGGACGTTTTCGCCATTTTTTCGCGACCGGTACGACATCGATGTGCTCAGGACCTCAAACCAAAACCATACCTAAGTGAGTCTTAATTTCAGGTGAGTTCATGCGGGGCCTGCAGATATTTGCAAATATCTGTAAGCAAATCGCGGGCCAGAGCGTCTGTGAGGCGCGTCACGCCGCCTTTTAGCGCTTGCGCAGCTGGAAACGGCAGACCGCCGCCAGGATGAAAGAGCGCGGAAAGAACCGCAGCAGGAACGGCACGATCTTGATACCAAAACCGGGCAACACCGCGCGCTTGTCGGCCATCAGGCCGTCGTAGGCCTGCCTGGCGACATCGGCGGGCAGGACGTTGAGGATGGCCGAATCAAATCCGGGCGCGAAGCCGGCGCGGGCCTGAAACTCCGACGGCACCGGGCCGGGACACACCACGGTCACGCGCACGCCGCGCGGCGCCAGTTCCGCCCGCATCGCTTCGGTGAACGACAAGACATAGGCCTTGGACGCGTAATAGACCGCCATGCCCGGGCCCGGCAGAAAACCCGCGATCGAGCCCAAATTGAGCAGGCCGCCGCGATGGCGGATCAGCTGATCGGCAAACCGCAGCGACAGATCGGTCAGCGCGCGGATGTTGACCGTTATCATGTCGAGCTGATCGGCGCGATCGCGCTGGATCGCCTTGCCGAACACACCGAAGCCCGCGTTGTTGACAACATATTCCACTTCGACGCCGGCCGCCGTCAGTGCGTCGGCAATCTGGTCGGTTGCCCCCGTTTGGGTGAGGTCGCAGGGAATCACGATCGGCGCCGCACCGCCTGCCGCGGTGATTTCAGCCGCCAATGCCGTCAACCGGTCCTCGCGCCGCGCCACCAGCGCCACGCGATGGCCCCTGGAAGCAAACACGCGCGCCAGTTCGGTGCCGATGCCCGCCGATGCACCGGTAATCAGCGCCACACGCTCAGTCACGATCGAGTGCTCTTAAAATGAATTACGGAAATGCCGCCCAACGGGAGAACGAGAGCATAGGCTTGTGGTGCGACGCAAGCCACCCCGCGAGCATATCGCCACGCAAAGGCACGCGCCTGCTGAATCGAAGTCCAGTATTTTCAGGGTCTATCGCGCGTCGGGATCGCGGGCCGCGCTCCACATTAAAGTTTCGTCATCTGCGGCTAGGCACAGCGCTTAAGTTGTCGCGTCGGCCGCCTTCGACGCGCCCGCGAGGGGCTTGCCTTGAGACTTGCCTTCGGAATTCCCTTGCCGCTCCGCGACACGGCGCTTGAGATCGATCCGGTCGCGCGACGAGACGCCCAGGAGATCTGCGGCGCGCCAGAGCACGTTATCCTCGAACTCGGTGACGTCACCGTCAGCATAGACCATTTCCCACATCATCTCGACGATGCGGAGCCTGCCCTCCTCATTCACGCTGCGCATGATGACGCTGGTGAAATGATAGAGATCGACCGCGTCGCCTTCGACCCGCGTCGCCGAGGCAATCAATCTGTCCGCGGTGCCGGGATCGAGCTCAAAGCGGCTTTCGATCAGGCTGTGCAATTTGCGCTTCTCCAGCGCCGTCGGTTCGCCGTCGAGCGAGATGACGTGAACCAGCAGCGCCGTCGCCGCCAGAAGATACCCGGTATCGTCGAACGCCCGATCCTGATTCGCATCGGGAGAGATAATGTCGGCGATGAATTGGCGAAGTCCGTCGAGCATCGGCACCTCTATGGAACGAAGATTGATAGCGGTTATATGGCGTGGAAAATCAGGCCGCGCAATGCGCGGGGGCTACCGGGGAAGCATTACGTTTAGGCAATCTGGATCACGTCGTCATTCCGGGGCGATGCAACGCATCGAATCCGGAATCTCTAGGTTCCGGGTCTGGTCCTTCGGACCATCCCGGAATGACGGACCCACCTCTACGGTATTTCGTACACCACGATCTTGTCGGCGATGCCGCGCAGCGCCGCCTGTTTCTGGATCGGCTTGATCGCTTCCCTCTCGAGGATGCCGGCAACCGCAGGCGACTCGATCACCGGACCGGTGATGTGCATCTCCTGCGAGGTCGACAGGCTCTGCACACGGGCGGCGATATTCACGGTCTGGCCGAAATAGTCCTGCCGCTCGTTGAGCATGACGGCAAGACACGGGCCCTCGTGAATGCCGATCTTGACGACGAGGTCCTCGGTGCCGCGCGCAGCATTGAGGGCGTCCATCGCGGAGCGCATGCGCAAGCCCGCGACGATCGCATGTTCGGGCTTGATGAACGTCGCCATCACGGCATCGCCAATCGTTTTGACGACGGCACCCTTTTCCGACGAGATGATTTCCAGCAGCGCGTGGAAATGCGCGCGCACCAGATCGAACGCGGCGAGATCGCCGACCCGCTCGTACAGAGCGGTCGATCCTTTCAGATCGGTGAACAGGAAGGTCAGCGACGTGATCTTGAGGCGTTGATCGACGCTGAGATTGTCGGCCTTGAACACGTCGCGGAAGGTCTGGTTCGACAGCATCCGCTTGGCCGTGAGAAACGGCTTCCGCTTGCCGATCAGGTGATGCATCACATCACCCGCGATAAAGACCGTAGGCAACGTCCGCACATCGGCCTGATTGTCGAGCGACAATCGCAGCGGTCCCGGACGCATGGTCCTCGTTCCGCCCGTCGGCGTCGCGGTCTTGTTGTAGACCAGCGACAGCTGCTGGCGTTCCTTGGTCGGCTCGCCCTGAACGTCGATGAACTCCGCCGAATGCGTCACCGGTTCGAACACGATGATGAATTCTTTCGGCAATTGCAGCGACAGCACCGCCTTCTCGCCCGCCGGGAGTTCGAGCGTATCCAGTGTCACTTCGTCGGCCAGCGTCGCGATATCAGCCGCGTCGAAATCGATGCCCGAACTCCAGAACATCTGCTTGTAGTATTCCCAGACCGGCAGCGTATTGGGATCATGCGCGGCGATGCGCCTGACCCGGGGGCTGACGGTAAAGGCTACCTCGACCTGCTCGTCGACCGAGGCCTCGTAACCGCAGGCGCAAAGGCCGCAATGGTAGTCATGCGGAGACAGGGATTTCAGCGTACTGTGGGCGCCGAGCACACCGCCGCAACCGGGGCACAACACGTTCCAGGTCAGGTCGAACAATCCAAGCCGCGACGCGTGCAGAAAGCCCGAAATCACCCGCTCTTCGTCCAGCCCGCTCCGTTTCGCAAAATCCAGCACATTGATGCGGTTGAGCTCATGGTCCTGGCCGTTCTCGACCGCAAGCCGGATCGCATCGGCGACCGCGGGATCGGCGGTCTGATTGAGCATCGAAAATTGCGCTTTGACGTCACTCATGATCGCAGCCTAAAGAAGATTGGGCGGGCCACCAAGTCAGGCAATGCGCCATGCGCATCACCGCGGCACGATGGCAAACAGCGGTGAGCGGTCCGGCTGGGTCGTCACTACGCCGACCGGCATCACCGGCGCGTTGTCGACCATGCTGACACGGAACGCGCCGATCATCTTGGCCAGCGCCAGCACCGCCTCGACCAGCGCGAAATGCGCGCCGATGCAGACGCGCGCGCCGACACCGAACGGCAGATAAGCGAAGCGATCGGGCGGCGTCCCCGTCATGAAGCGCGAAGGCACGAACGCGTTCGGATCGCGCCACAGTTTTTCATGCCGGTGCAGCAGCCACGGCGCGATCAGCACGACGTCGTTTTTCTTCACCGGCATGCCGCCGATCGTATCCGGCCCGGCTGCCGCGCGAATGATCAGGAAAGCGGGCGGGTAAAGCCGCATGGTCTCGTCGACCACCGCGCGGGTGAATTTCAACCGCTCGATCTCGAGCTCGCCATTGACGCTTGCGCCCTGCACTTCGGACGCCAGTTTTTCCTGGGTCGCGGGATCGAGCGCGAGCAGATAGAGCGACCAGAACAGCGCGGTGGCCGTCGTCTCGTGGCCGGCGAGAATCATGGTCGCGACTTCATCGCCGAGCTGTTCGTCGGTGAAGGCCTCGCCGGTTTCGGGATCGCGCGCCGCGCCCATCAGGTCGAACAGATCGCGCGGCGGGGCGCCTTCGGTCTTGCCGGCGGCGCGGCGCTCGGCCATCAGCACACCGACAAAAGCCGTCCAGCGCTTGCGGAAGCGGGCGCGCGCGAAATCCTGCGGGCTTGGCCAGCGCGGCGGCAGCAGAATGTCGAGAAAATGCGGCGACGCCAGCCGCTCGCCATACTCCGTCACGAAATTGCGCAAGGCGGCGCCGTGGCGGTCCATCCCGAACGAAAACATCGTGCGTCCGGCAATCTCGAGCGTCATCCGCTGCATGACCTGGCGCAGATCCACCGGCGCATTGCTGGCGGCCCTGAGCTTGGCGATGGTCTGGTCGGTTGCCGACAGCATGTGCGGAACCAGCGTCGTCACCGCGCGCGGCGTGAAGGCCGGCGACAGCGTTCGGCGCTGATGTTTCCAGGCGCGCCCCTCGGCGGTCAACAATCCGTCGCCGACCAGCGGCCGCAGCACCCGGAAGCTGGCCGGCGTGCGCGTATAATTCTCGTAATTGTCGACCAGGACATGCCGGATGGCGTCCGGCGTGTTGAGAATGAAAGTGCTGCGCCTGAAGAATCGGCCGCGGACGATGTCCTCTTCATAGGCCCGCTGGCCCCAGCTGCCGATCACGTTCTCGCGGATCGCCTTGATCCGCCGCAGCATCGTCATGTCGTCGGGCGCACGCGGCGGGCTCGGTGGCACCAGCGGCCGCACGAGCGGCATGTCGTAGGCTTCGGCAATGCTCATAGGCGCCACTTTCGTCGCCCGGATGAGCGAAGCGATATCCGGGATGGTGCCAAAGCCCCGCATATCGCTGCGCTCATGCGGGCCAAGATCTTATCCAAGATCCAATCTATGTCTCCGATCCCGGCATGACAAAGGCGCCGGCACCGGTAATAGTCGAGAAAACAGCTAATAAGTCAGCTCAGCTACCGCAATCCGGTTTTCCGCTGCCGGCCAGGCCCGCGCCACGATTCGCTCCTGGTTGAACAGCGCCACCACAGCGCGGCCTGCCTCCTCGGCCGGAAGCCGCAAGGTGGTGACCGAATCGGTCGGCACGCCCGGTTTCACGTCCTTGGGCTCCTTGCCGTCGAACAGCACCACGTCGCGCGGCAGGCCGAAATAGCCCCGCGGCCGCGACATCAGCACGACAGCGCCGGCGCCGGAATCGGCAGACCCGAGCGGCCGGGCGGCCCGCAAATGCAGGATGTCGGACGAGCGCGGGAATGGCGAACGGTAAAAATGCGTCGTGGTCGCGTGCGGCGAGGTCAGCACGATTTCGAGATACCAGCTGGGGTCGACCTGCGCCGGACCCCAGCGGCCATCGGCGCCGGTCTGCGAAGAATGAATCCGCCCGCCATTGCGTTCGCCGGTCTCTGCGGAGACGCGATAGACATCGACCGTTGCGCCGGATACCGGACGGTTGGTCTGAACGCCGGTCGGCATGCCCGTCACCAGCCCGCTCAGCTTGACCTGCGCTTCCGGCACGATGTCGAGACGCGACGGTTCGCGGCCGGCGATGAACTTGTAAATCTCGCGGAACGCGCGCGGATGGTACGCGGTCTCGCGATGATCGATAGCCCCGAGCGCCAGATTGGTTGCACCCTTCAGCGCCGGACCTTCCGCGGTGATACCGGTCGGCGTCCCCGGCTTGCCGACGAAGCGGCCGTCGGCTTGCGCGAATTTGTCGATGCCGTCGCTGCGCAGCGTCAGAAATGCCGTGCCATCAGTGACTTCTTTTTCGCCCTCGTTCAGGCCGCGCAGGAAAGGCCCGCGGCCGTTGAACTCGCCGCCGAGGCCGTCGTCCCAGTCATAGACGCCGTGGTTGGGAACGCCGCACAGCACGGCATGGCTGACATCGCCGCCGCCGCCGTTCTTGACATAATTGCGGATCGAGTTGCCGCCGCGCGAATTGCCGACCAGCGCGACGCGCGGCGCACCGGTGCGCCGTTTCAGTTCCTTGATCGCCTCGCCAAGTTCGCGGCGCTGGTCTTCGGTCGACGAACGGTTCGGCTGCTCCACCTTGTCGTCGCTGCGCCCCAGGGGATCGGTGAAATTGATCGCGAACATCCGCTCGTGCGGCACGCCGTTCGATTCCATCCGCCACAGCGTGGTGATCCAGAGCGCGGCATGATCGCCATTGCCGTGCACGAACAGGATCGGCGGAATCTCGGCGGCGGCAGGCACAGCCGGCGCCGCCTGTGCCAACGCTTGAAATCCGAAGGGGCCGCCCAGCAAGGATAGCGCGCCGGCGCTTTTCAGGATCGATCGCCGCGATAGGCTCATTTTGTGACCTTCCGTTACTTTTCAGTACTTTAGCTGTGTCCTGGCACCACCAAGGGCGGCGTAACTACTGGACAGGGCAGGGTTTTCGCAGGCATCTCTTTAAATGCAAATGGAATCAAACCGGTGACAGAGGGACAGGCGGAACGGACCATGACCGACCAGCCGAAGCGCTCGCGTTTTGCCGCCGACAGCATCGCAGCGCCGCTGCGGCACGCGGTGTTCCGGCGGATCTGGCTGGCCAGCCTGGTGTCCAACCTCGGTCTGTTGATCCAGGGCGTCGGCGCGGCCTGGGCGATGACGCAGATGACGTCCTCGGCCGACAAGGTCGCCTTGGTACAAACCGCGCTGATGCTCCCCATCATGCTGATCTCGATGCCGGCTGGCGCCATCGCCGACATGCACGACCGGCGTATCGTGGCGCTGGTCTCGCTGTCGATCGCACTGGTCGGCGCCACCGCGCTGACCGTGCTGGCATGGTTCAACCTCGTCACCCCGAATGTGCTGCTGGCGCTGTGTTTTGTCGTCGGCTGCGGCATGGCGTTGTTCGGTCCGGCCTGGCAGGCCTCGGTCAGCGAGCAGGTGCCGGCGGAAACGCTGCCGCAGGCCGTCGCGCTCAACGGCATCAGCTATAACATCGCGCGAAGCTTTGGGCCGGCGGTCGGCGGCATCGTGGTCGCGACCGCGGGTGCGGTCGCAGCGTTCGCGGTCAACGCGGTGCTCTATCTGCCGCTGATGGTCGTGCTGTTTCTGTGGAACCGCACCCACGAGCCGTCGCGCCTGCCGCGCGAGCGTCTCAACCGCGCGATGGTCTCCGGCGTGCGCTATATCGCCAACTCGCCGTCGATCCGCATCGTGCTGATACGAACATTGGTTACCGGCCTGATCGGCGGTTCGGTCTCGGCGCTGATGCCGCTGGTGGCGCGCGATCTGCTGCATGGCGGCGCGCAAACCTACGGCATCATGTTAGGCGCCTTCGGCATGGGCGCCGTTATCGGGGCGCTCAACATCACGGAAGTGCGCAAGCGGCTGAGCGGCGAAGCCGCGGTGCGCGCCTGCGCGATTTCGATGGCCGGCGCGATTGCCGCGGTGGCGTTCAGCACGAACGCGGCGCTGACCGCGGCGGCCCTCGTGCTCGCCGGCGGCGTGTGGATGCTGGCGGTCGCGCTGTTCAACATCGGCGTGCAGCTCTCGGCGCCGCGCTGGGTCGCGGGCCGCTCGCTGGCCGCCTTCCAGGCCGCGATCGCCGGCGGCATCGCAGTCGGAAGCTGGGGCTGGGGCCATCTTACGGACTACGCCGGCGTCGAGGCCGCGTTGCTGGTCTCCGCAGGCCTGATGCTGGTTTCGCCTGTTCTCGGCATCTGGCTGCGCATGCCACCGGTCGGCGCGCGCAACGAGGCTGCCACCGAAGTGCTGGCCGATCCCGAGGTGCGGCTGTCGCTGACCGGACGCAGCGGCCCGCTGGTGGTCGAGATCGAATATCGCGTGGCGCAGGACAACGCCCGGCTGTTCCACAATGTGATGCAGGAAGTGCAGCTGAGCCGCCAGCGCAACGGCGCCTATGGCTGGTCGATCGCGCGCGACATCGCCGATCCCGAATTGTGGACCGAACGCTATCACTGCCCGACCTGGCTGGATTATCTGCGCCAGCGCAACCGCGCGACGCAATCCGAACGCGCGCTGCACCAGCGCGCGATCGACTTCCACCTCGGACCCGAGCCGATCCGCGTGCGCCGCATGCTGGAGCGGCCATTCGGATCGGTGCGCTGGAAGGAAGATACGCCCGACCGCGCCGCCAACGAGGTGTTGCCGGTCGCGACCGTGGCGGGGAGTAGTACGTAGCTATCTCACCATCGTCATTCCGGGATGCGCCCCTTGGCGCAGGCCCGGAATCCATACTCATTATCGTGGTTATGGATTCTCAGATGTGCAATTGCACATCATAGCTCGTGCTTCGCACGCCCTCAGATGCGCAATTGCGCATCGGGGAATGACGGAGAGGCTAACTACCGCCCGTGAGCCGCCAGCGTTTGCTGACAGCCCTTGCTGATACGGGCGCGGTTCTGCTGCAGGCACGCCAGCACGACCATGTCGCCGTCATTCATCTGGGCGCGGCAAAACCGCGAGACGTCGCGGGCGCAGGTGTCATGGCCCGGCTGCTGCTGCGCCGAAGCGGCTGACGCCATCAGAACAAAGGGAATAACAAAAAGAAATCTGGTCATCTTAGTCGCCTTCACACACAGCAATAAACGATCCCCGCCTTCTATCGCGTTTTCAGGCGAAAGCCAGCCCGGACCTGGTCCGGGGGAAGCGGTTAGATGCGGGAAATTGGCGGCCGGCAAACGCAAAAACGCCTGCGTCGCATCGACGCAAGCGCTTTTCGAGAGAGCCGGGGAAGACTGGGTTATTGCGCGGCGACCTTGCTGACGCGCTGCGCGGCGAAATCGCGGTCCATCACAGCGCGGCAACCGCTGGAGAGATTTGCGCGATTCTTGACCATGCAGGCGGTGATCTTCGGAATGTTCGGGATTTCAGAGCTGCAGAGGCGGAAGGCATCGCCCGTGCACTGCGAGCGGGCTTCTTCGCTGAAGGCATAGCCCGCGGTCGAGGTAACAGCGGAAAGCGAGGCGGCAACGGCCAGCACGACACTGACGTTGCGAACGGTGGTGAAGAAAGCGGTCATTTTCGGCTCCCATTGGCGCCGCGGATGCGGGGCCCGTTGTTGATGACCGACCGTGCACTCCGCCCACCATTCCCGCTGTGACGTTCATCACACAGAGATAAGCCCCTAATTTTCCTGAACTCCCGGCGCCGTGTTGGGGAGGCGTTAAGACCTTATTGGCATTAATGGCCCGTTGCGTTGTGTCCCTTGCGTTATGTGGAAAGTGTAACGATGCGTAATGCGTTAGGCCTGATGCTGGCCACTGTTGTTTCGGCGGCTGTGATCGCCGGTGTTTGGTTCTGGACCTCCTCGCCGCGTGCCGATGCGGCCCCTCAAACTGTCGCCGCCCGCAAGGCCGAGCCGTTGCCGGCCGCCGCCAAGCCGAAGGATGACGTCGAGGTAACGGCGTCGCTCACGAAGCCGGCCCCGCCGCCGGCACCTGCTGCGCCGGTGGCCGCAAAACCGGTTTGCGCCAATCCCGACGCGCTCGGCGTCAGCCGCACCGTCATCATCGACACCACGGGCGGACCGGGTTTCGGCTTCCTGCAATACAAGCAGTTCGACTTCCTGACTGAGAAGGAGGTCGTGCTGACCTTCGACGACGGTCCGTGGCCGACCACACCTGCAGTGCTGAAGGCGCTGGCGGACGAATGCACCAAGGCGGTGTTCTTCCCGGTCGGCAAGCACACCACCTATCACCCCGAAATCCTCCGCCAGGTTTACGTAGCCGGCCACACCGTCGGCTCGCACACCTGGTCGCACGCGCATCTCGACAGCAAGAAGATGACGGAAGCGCAGGCCAAGGAAGAGATCGAGAAGGGCTTCAGCGCCGTGAAGATGGCGATCGGCGCTGCACCCGCGCCGTTCTTCCGCTTCCCCGGGCTCGGACACACCCAACCCACGCTGGCCTATCTCGGCACGCGAAACATCTCGATGTTCTCGGTCGACGTCGATTCCAACGACTTCAAATCCTCGGGTCCCGATCAGGTGATCCAGAACGTCATGACCAAGCTCGACAAGCAGGGCAAGGGCGTCATCCTGATGCACGACCTGCAGAAGCACACCGCGACGGCGTTGCCGACGCTGCTGCGCCGCCTCAAGGCCGGCGGCTACAAGGTCGTGCTGATGAAGGCCAAGGTGCAGCTCGAGACCCTGGCCGAGTATGACGCGATGCTGGTCAAGGACCTCAAGGTCCCGACCGTCGCCAGCCGCCCGATCGCCAGCGTGGTGCAGACGGCTCAGGAGTAGTCAAGCGCGCCGCCGCCGGCATCAGCCCACAACAAAAACGCGCCCCGGATCAATCCCGCGGGCGCGTTTTGCTTTCTGGAATTACCAGTAAATGCCGTGTCGATGCAGCGCGTTGATGATACGCCGTTCGGTCCAGTAGCGTGACCTCCGGGACTTATCGTATCGGGGACCATCATCATATCGAGGCGAGTCCGAATATCGCGGCTCATCCTTGTAGCGCGGTTCGTCGCGATATCGCGGCTCGTCCTTGTAACGCGGCTCGTGGCGATACCGGTCAGGCTTGGTTTCGACGATCGCCGGACGCTCGACATATTTCGGAGTTTCCGCCTTGGGCGCCTCGGCCGCGCGCGGGGCTTCGGCCTTCGGCGGTTCGGCAGCTTCGGCAATTTGCGGCGGCGCGTTGGTCCGGGCCGGTGCGGCGGTTGTTTGCGTATCGCTTCCGGCCAGCGAGAGGCTTCTGTTATCCCCGGCCTGCGCGCTGACAGACGCCAAAACGAACCCTGCGATCAGAATGATCTTGCGCATGATGTGTCTCCCGTTTTTGGTGGCGGGAAAACTAGGCGAGGACCGCGGATCGTTATGTGAGATAGGTCACATAGGGGGCAGCGGCCGTTTCTCTGAATAGGCGCGAGCTATCGGCGCCCCAGGGAGGCATCGGCCGACGCCGTTTCATTGATGTAAGGCACCGGCTTGACCTTGTCGCCTGGCGCAAGCTTTTGAAATCCATCCACCACCACCCGGTCGCCCTCACGCAGACCCTCGTTTACCAGCCACAGGCCACCCTGCGCCTCACCAAGACGGACCGGCTGCACCGCGACACGACCATCGTCCTTGACCACAAAGACCTCGCTGCCTCCCCCCGCGTTGCGTTGGACGGCCTGTTGCGGCACCGTGATGGCGTCGGCGTCGACCCCCTGCTCGATGAGAACCCGGACATACATGCCCGGCAGCAATTCTCGTCTCGGGTTTGGAAACTCGGCCCGCATTGTCACCTGCCCGGTATAGGCATCGACCTTGGATTCCGAGAACAGCAATTTGCCGTGCATCGGAAAAACGGTTCCGTCATCCAGCACGAGGCGAACCCGGGCTGTCGTGGGCGCGATCCGGTCCAGGTCGCCGTCGGCAAACGCGCGGCGAAGCCGGTTCATCTCGGTTACCGATTGGGTGAAGTCTGCGTAGGTCGGATCAAGCTGCCGAATCGTGGCGAGATTGGATTCGTTCTGGACGACAAAGGCGCCTTCACTGACAAGTGCAGCGCCAACCACGCCATCGATGGGAGCGCGGATGGTTGCGTAATTCAGCTTGAGCCGTGCGCGGGCAACGTCGGCCTTGCGGGCCGCGACGTCCGCTTCGGCCTGACGCAAGCCTCCGACCGCCTTCTCATGCTGGGCTTCGGAGACCACCTTTTGACTCGCGAGCAGCGTCGTTCGCTTCTCCTGATGCGAAGCCAGTTCGAGCGCGGCAGTCGCCTTTGCCAGCGACGCTTCGCTTGCCCGCAGTTCGACTTCGAGCGGCCTTTGATCGATTCGATAAAGCGGATCGCCGGCCTTTACTTCGGAGCCCTGGTGGAACATCCGCTCAACCACGATGCCCGATATGCGGGACCGAACATCGGCAATGCGCGTGGGCGCGATGCGACCGGGCAGTTCGCGCACCAGGGCACGCGGATGCGGTTTCACGGAAATAACGCCCACTTCGGATTCAACCTTGGTTGCGGCTTGCGCGGCCCTCGGCTCATCGCAACCAGCAAGAAACGGCGCAAGGCCAGCCAACAACAATGCTCCGCACGCCAGCCCCGAGTGATGCTTCATCTAATCCCCCAGTACTTCCAAGTCTTGACTTCCAAGTCTTGGCTTCCAAGTCTTGCCAGGCAATCCGATCGGATTCAGCCGCTCTGAGCAGGGTCAGCGCCGTTGGACCCGATCAGATCCTGGAACCGTCCAGCGTCATTACCGCGAATTGCTTTAGGAATGACTAGTGCACTATCCCCCGGCAGACCTGACAGGATTTTCCTGACGTTCCGAAGATCATCGTCGTTCTACTATTCAGGGTAACGCCGAACCCGAGATAGCCGCGAGCCAACGATGAGAATCATAGATCTGGCTGTCGCACTCACGATCTACCTCGGAAGCGCATGCGTGGCCGCATTGTTGATGATGCTGCTGGTCTGGTACGGGCTGGGAGTTCCTCCGGCGGCATTGAGGATTAATGCGCTCATCTCGGCAGGCGCCCTTGGCTTCGTGGGCGTGGTGGCGATTGCGGGTGGGGCCAACGAAAGCGAAGAATAACGGGAGATTTACGCAAATTTTTTCAAGATCGGGGGTTTTGAAATGCTGGATGGCAAGACGATCAAGAGTCCACCTTTGGCTTACTGCGTTCCGTGCTTGGAAAGAACGCCACACCGTTACGAGCGGTTAGGCGTCGACGGACGGTTGACGTCCCGCGCTGTCTGCCTGATTTGCAACAATGATTCACGCAGCGGATCCGTTCCGCAAACTGCCGCGACACCCTCTCCAACGCCATGAACATCTCGGGGGCTCCCGCCTGCCTTTTGCAGCAGCCCTTGGCAGCAGTCCCGTCCCGTTGATGAGACAACCGTTGACCCTGACAGGCTTTTCCTGACGCCCGTACGACTGGTTGGGCTCTAGAATGGCGCCGAGCGGCAGCATGTAAGAATGGGGAATGCGACGGTGGGTCGAGCCAACTGCGAATTGAACAAGCCATATGGAAGCAAGCACTTGCGTGCGCGGGCCATGTTTTTCAAGCAGCTGGCAGTCGGCGCCGCCGACCCGAAATTTGCAGCTAAACTTCAGGCACTGGTCGACGAGTATGAGGGCGAGGCGGCGCGGGCGGAGCGATCCTTGGGGACGCGAGCCACGCCGGCGGTTCAAAACTCACCGGCGGAATGATCCCTGAATTATCCTCTGGCGATCGCACCACGATCTGCCGCCAGGACACCCTCTCTCGTTCGCACGCACAAGCTCGGCCCAACTCATGGCAGCCCAATACGTCCCCGGCGAGGTTCGGGACTTCATCCTGAAGTACATCGCTTCGGTGGCACAAATCGAAGCGCTGCTGCTCATTTGGTCAAACCCCGGAGAACACTGGGGAGTGACTGAGATCGCAGCCCGCATCTACGCCAGCGAGACGGAAACCGCGAAGGCGCTCGAACGGCTTTCCGTAGATGGGTTCGTGCTTTGCACGAATGGCGGCTTTCGCTTGAACGCGTCAGCAGAAAACATCGACATGATTCGAAGGCTTCAAGAGGTCTACGCCCGCCATCTCATACCGGTGACCGACATCATTCACAGCCTGTCGCGGAATGCGCCCTCGACGGCGGAGACATTTCAACGTCAAGAGGATCGATGAGATGCCCGTGAGCGCACGTAACGGGCACGTTGAGGACAGCGCATGCCTTGCGTTCCGGCGCGGCTCTCGTCGACTGGCATGGGGCGCGCTTCTGACGGCCTTGTTCGCGACGGCCTTGTTCGTTGCGCAACCGTCCTATGCCCAGAAGCTCTATTCCTACGAACCGCTGATGATGGATCCCTATACCACGATCTATGTCAACGACGGCTCGTGTTCGGCCGGCAAGGTCTTGAAGGTGCAGGGTGCGCCGCGGAATCAGCGGCGGAAGAAGAGCTGCGTGCCGATGAGTGATCTCAAGACCGCCCCGCGATGATGATTCGCGGCGCAGGCAGCGATGCCACGTGACTTCACACCTGTTACAGGCGCTCAATTTGGAGTCGTAAGCCAGCCCTGCTTGATGCCATAGCGAACGATATCCGCGCGGCTATGCAGTCCCTTCTTTTCGGAGGCGCGCGCCTTGTAGGTCTCCACGCTCTTGACGCTGATTTCGAGTTGCCCGCCGATCTGCTTGTTGCTGAATCCCTGCGACACGAGTTTGAGGACGTCCTCTTCGCGAGGGCTGAGCTCACCGCCATCGTCCTCGCCCGCCGACGCGAGTTCGGGCACCTTCGCCGATGTCTTTTCGGCGATCGCAGGATCGAGGTAGAGCGATCCCTGGTTGACGGCCCGGATGGCGCGAAGCAATTCGTCTCCGGCCGATCGCTTCAACAGATATCCCCTCGCTCCGGCGTCCAGCACGGGGTGGACGTAGGCGCGATCCTCATGAACGGTCAGCGCGATGATCTTCACCGCCGGACACCGCTTGCTCAGACGACGCGCGAGTTCCATGCCGCTGAAATCCGGCAGGGACAGATCGATCACCGCGATATCCGGGGAGCATTCGCAAATCGCCTTCAAACCTGCCGCTCCCGTATTCGCCTCACCCACGAGTTCGACGTCCGGCACGTCCAGCAGCAGCGCGCGAATGCCCGCCAGCACGACAGGATGATCATCGACGAGGGCGATGCGAATGCGGGTCATCTGACGCTCACAAGCTCTTCCAGCGGAATCTGGACAAAGATCGTACTGCCTTTTCCTGGCGCGGATTCCAGGGCAATCTTGCCGCCAAGAAGCGCCACGCGTTCCTTCATGCCGGAAAGGCCCAATCCGGGCGCCCGGCCGTGCGACACATTGCGTTGCGAGGTTTCCGGATCGAAACCTATTCCGTCGTCCTCAAGAACCAGCGCCAACCCTTCCGATTTTTTTTCGAGCACGAGACTGATCTTGCTGGCCTGGGCATGCTTCAGGACGTTGTTCAACCCTTCCTGAACCAACCTGTACAGCACCGCCGCCACATCGGCGGGAAGTTGATCGTCTCGCCCGAACGTCTGAACATCGACACGAACGCCATAACGCTCCTGCCACTCCGCAACGTAGGCCTCGATCGCTTTGAAAATTCCGAGGTCGTCGATCGCCGTCGGCCGCAGGTCCGAAGCCGTGCGATGAATATCGCGGCCTATCTGCGCCGCGAGCTGTTCCAGCCATCGTACCTGCTCGGTTGCCGCTGCTCCGTTGTTTCCTCTGGCGAGCCCCTGCTCGAGTGCCTTGAGGCCGAGCGACAACCCTGTCACCGTCTGGCCGATCTGATCGTGCAGTTCCCGCGATATCCGGCGCTGCTCCTCTTCCTGGGCGGAGGCAAGCCGTCGCAGCAGATGCGACCGCTCCGCCTCCGCGCGCTTGGACACGTCAATGTCGGCGAGCACGCCGTGAATCACATGGCGATGATTGGGCCGCCCTTCAGCTCTCCCTGCCGCGCGCAACCAATACTCGCCGCGGTCGTCGGACTGAATCTGAAATGCGACGCTGCTCGACTTGCCGCTCTCCAGGCATGCAGCGCCAAAGGCCGCCAGCGCCGGCCGATGCGATGGTTCGACTTTCGCGAAAATCCCGTCGGCAGGCCATTTTGTTTCGCCCGATCGGGCGGCCGGCAGGCCCAGCAGTGCGCAAAAGCGGCTGCAGCCGCTGAACTCGTTTGTGTACAGATCCCAGCGCCAGGTGCCGAGCTCGGCGGCGTCGATCGCAAGCGCCCCTCGTTTTTCGCTGTCCAGCAAAGCCGCTGCCGATTCGAGCGCCTCCATGCGACGCCGGCGGGCAATTTCCCGGGCGATCACCAGACCAAGGGCAATGGCGAGCCCGACGCTTGCGGCGGTTCCGCCAAACAACAGTCGCAAGGAGCGAGACACGGGAGCGTTCAGTTCAGCGAGCGGAACGCCCACATGCACCGACCATCCTTCGGTGCCGGCCAGCACGCGATGGACGGTTTCGACATCCATGCCCTCACTGGTCTTGGTGTTGCGCGAATTCGCGCCGCCGCGGGCAATGGCTTCCTGCACTGCAGGCGTTTTCGCGTCTGCCTTGGCGGTGTTCGTGTCGGGCGTGCGCGCCACCATCCGCTCTTTGGCGTCAATCACCGTGCCGGCCCATCCGGCCGGCAGTCCGGCCTGACCGAGGATCGTGCCGATCTGGTCGGGCAACAGCCCGATCGTCAGGATGTAGCGGAGTTCACCATCCCTGATGACCGGGACACGCAGGGACACCAGCTGTTTGCCGATCGCAGCCTGGTACGGACCAAGTCCGCCAAGGACCGGCTTTCGCGTGCGGACGGCGGCGTTGAAACTTTCACTGTCCATGACCGGTCCGAGCGGCGCACCGAGCGGGCGCAGCACGTTCAATACCTGCTCCTGATCCGGCTTCGTCAGCGCGGCCGTCTCCCAGAGCGGGCGGGCGGCCACGATCCGCGTTGCCTCCAGATAGAAGTCACCCAAATTCCCGTTGTCGAGTGCGGCCGAACTCGCGAGCGTTTCCGCGACCTGCATCTCACGCGAAATTTCGGCTTCGATCTGATGCGCGACCTGGGTCAGCGCTTCGGTGGCCGCTTTACGCGCGTAGCTGCGTTCCTGGTCAGCGGTGATGTAGGCGATCCATCCCCCGAGAAGCAGGACCGGGATGGCGGCGGTCAGAGCCAGCGCGGCGAACAGCCATATGCCCTCGTTCCTTCGTCCTGAACCGGAGGAAAGCCTGTCAGCCAACTCCGCGATTACAGCTGTGCGCATCTATCGTTCCGCCGGAGCAAATTGAACCCGGACCACCCTTACGGGATTTGGCGGATCGGACCAGCCTGACCTTGGTCTGCCAGGCATGGTGTTGGCCGCACGGACGTCAGGTAAATCCTGACGCTCGCAATCCATCGGGGTTCCAGATCCTTTGGTTCCGGCCCCGCCAAAGCTGGGCATGAACCTCAGGGAATGCAGCCGATCAAACCACTAGCGGGGTCGTGCTGCGTCGTCGGCCAATTCCAGCGGATCTTGAGCGGCCTCAAAACGGGGAATGAGGTCGGCGGGAAGTGCAACCAGCTTTGCTGCACGGTTGGCGGACGATCCAAATACGGTGGCTGCCGCGATGTGCTTTGCCAGTTGCGTATAGTCGTTCCATACCAAATAGAACATCAGCGGTGGCTGCTCGCCATTATCAAGCAATCGGCTGGCGCGTTCGCCGGCTCCCTCGGTTAGCCACCATTGGTGCGCCAACGTGACTATCCTTCGAAAATTGCGAATCGTGCCGGACTGCTTGCCTGGTTCAACGCCAGACAATTGGGCGCAATGCGTCAGCCAATTGAGGCCGGCCACAATAGCAATCGCAAAATCGGTCGTCGCAGTTCCGGTGAAATCGATCACGGTCTCGTCGTGAGGACGCTGAAACAAGTAAGCGTTCATCATCTCGATCTGGCGGTCCGAACCGGTCAGCAACTCGAATTGCGGGCTTGGCACCATCGTGACATATCGCATCGCTTCGAGTCGGGTGTGATCCCAAACCGAGCTGATATCGCCATCCAGATCCGAAAGCGCCCGCTTGCAGGCCGGATAGATCAGTTTGCCGTTATCGGCATCATCGAGGTACCGCGGAACGCGGCTGCGTAATTCCTCAAGGATGACGTGCGGTCCGCCGCCGCGTCCCCGGTCGGCGGACTTCGTCGAAGGCTTTTTCGATTTCCACCAGTCGAACACTGCCTTGCCCTCTGGCCAGGCGGAGAAATCAGGAGCAAAGCCAGATTATAGCGACCGCCATTGGCAAGCCCAAGACCAGGGCAACGGCAATTGTCGATGTGAATGCGGAAAGCAAATTTACCCCCAGTTGCACCTTGCCCGGTTCAGACATGGCTCTACTCCACGGTTCGGAAAGGCAAAAAGCCGTCACCGGGACAGCGGGGACGGCCTCTCGCCGCACACTCGTTTCCAGAAGGGACAGCGCAGGGTGCGCCGACATGGTTAATGGAGGGTTAACGGCGCAGCATAGGCAGGGAAAAATGCCGGAAATAGCTTCCGAGCACCGCGGAGATCGTATCCGGGAGAAAGATCACACCGCCCGTACCACTGTTGCCGTGAGCGCGGAATGCTGTTCAGGCGCGGGCAATCCATCGGCGCAGCCATGCCCACGCACACCATGCAAAGAAGATCGCTCCCGGAGGCGTTACCGTGAATTGCACCCAGTTTCCGGATTTCCACGCGTCGATAGCAGCAAATATCGCCAGCGCGGCAAACGCGCACGAGACCAACGCGAATATCAGGAGTAGCGCACGCGGATAGATGTCGGACTCGTCCTTCAAATTTCGAGCGAGTTCGTCACGTTGCTTGGGAGGCACGTCGCTGAGTCGACGGTTGAGCAACGCCACAGGGGCGGCACTCTTCACCTTCAGGTATATTTTCAGCATGCGGCGCCTCCATGTTCGGACAAGCATGGCAGCAGGTGCATGAGCGCTCTCTGCTTTGCCGACATAGACGCGATATGCGGGGCGCTCCGTGATGCCGGTCACGCATCGGCTGTTACCTGGGGAACAGCGCATCATTGCAAGACGGGGCATTTTTCCGAGATCGACGGAACGGGGCGAATGATCGCGCCGGTCGAGCTAAACGGAGGATGTGCCATGTCTACCGGGAATCAGAACGAACTTCGCGAAATCACCGAGAACGACCTCGCCGCTGTCACTGGAGGCGGATATATCCATCTGCATCCGACTGGCTTTGGCGCCAGGACCGACTTCATGATCGCCCAGAAGCAGCTCATGGAGAGCAACTATCGCGGCGCAATCGAAGCCCCGACAATTCGGCTGTAAGTGAAACGGTCACTTTGACCAAAAGTCGCCCCGGTCGGCGTGACCGACCTGGGGCGCATGTCGTGACCACGCTGCGCTACCGGGAGCTGGCCACAAATTTCCGCAGATCTACACCGATCAGTTGAGAATACGCGCGTAGAGCGGGAGAGAGGCTGGTGACGCAAACAGGACTCGAACCTGTGACCCCGTTCGGTTAGCCGCCGAATGCCAACACCGTTTGCGCGGGTCTCCGACAGGCGGGCCGACGCAGTAGACAAGAATCGACGTGAAGCCAGCGGCCTTTGCCGTGGTCGGCGTCCCGCCTGACCAGTATCGCAATCGAGAATTTGGTTTTCGCCGCCATGGCATGACGCAATCAAAGCGCAGCCGCGTCGGATTCGCGAATCACACCCGCCCTTGCGCCCTGAAAAGCATCGGGGCGCGACCGGCGGCGGGTGTGGATAGATCAGCGGACGAATCGCTTGCGCGGATCACGTCCGCTTTAACGCTATCAGCGGACTTCGTTGGTCCTTCGCATTAGGTCCGTTAAGTGCCAATAGCCGACGGCGCAGCATTGACACTCGGCGATATCAGAATGCACCTTCGATGGCCTCGACAGCTTTCTTGGTTGCCCTCACTTGGATGCTCGGAGCTGCTTTATAATGAACGGCCTGTCAGAAGATGCACTGAATGAGAAATTGGCCGGCATACAGTTGGCATTGTTCGAATTGATTTGGCCCGCATTCACATGGATCAAAGGCATTTACGCTGCCGCCGACCCGCAGAAGTGTTTCATTCATATTCGAGCCGACGAACCGCCGTCACATGCTGAGTGGGACGACTGCGTTCGACTACTCAATGAAATATTTGCTTCGGCTGCAGGGAATTCAAAACTGTCGGTAGAAGCAGAGTGCAGTGGAACCCCGCCCCCTGCCACTGCTTTCAGGGAGATTATGTCGCAGGCAATCTTTGAATTGATTGCCACAGACGTCGCCCCTTGGCGATTGCATGCTGGTCGATAACGGCTGCATAGCCGCGAGTTCGGCTCTGGGTCATTCGCGTCGCTTCGGCATGATGCGTCGTAGGTCCGCTTTGCCTTCAGCATCGGACAAGGCATCGACGCCAAACAAGGTTGAGCGTGTCTATGGCGGCCGACCGAATCATTCCGCTAGGTCAGCACCACGGGCGGGGCAGAGTAGGAGCGGCGTCCAAAGTTGCACGCATTAGCGCCTTCCGTTCCCGCCGGACAAGAGCAAGTGACTTGCTGGAAATCAGGACGACCGCCGCTGTTCGCGAAGCCGCCGCTGGGCTGCTTCGCCCTTTTGACGTTCTGTCTCGCATCGCGCGCGGCTGCCTGTTTCGGGCGCGTTGAAGCCTACCAAGCCAGAAAAATAGCGCGAACCGCGCGGCTTTGACTTGAAACCATCGATCATCTTAAACCACTTCGGGTCTGCCCATTTGATTCTGCGAAATTTGTGGACGTTGTCAGGCATGGGCCCATCATCTTAGCGTTCACGCGTTAAGAGGCCACTGACCTTGACCGACGTTAGGACGGCGTTGACTACGTTCTTCAGTTGTCGGCCTTCATTTTAATCAAATCGGAACGAAGCGCTTTAGAGTGCCTTGACCCAGTGCCGCAGCGGTCGGGGGAATCGTACAATGAAAATCCTAGCAGCGTTGAGCCGGGTCGCCTCCCGGCCGGAAAGACCAACCCCGCGCGCCCGCCCGTTCGACGATGGCCTTGTCGAACTCGCCCGATTGATAGCGCGCGAAGTGCCTGCCGAGGACGCTGAAGCCTCGTCAACCGCCCCCAACGCCAACCCGCCGCAGAGCGAACGGCGATAGCGCTCAAGGGCCGAACAGGCAGATTGGCCGCGCGGGGCGCTACCTACCCCCGACCTACCCCGGCTGATTTTTGAAGGTGCCGAAAACCGGCTAAGTCATTGGTGCCGCAAACAGGACTCGAACCTGTGACCCCGTCATTACGAATGACGTGCTCTACCAACTGAGCTATTGCGGCGGACCAGACGCAGCGTTCGGCAAATGGGCCGAAAACGCGTGCCACCTGATATCGGGCAGCGCCCGCCTTGGCAAGAAAAACGCTGCCTCCCAACTCTACTCCCCGCCCCAGCGTGACAAAAATCCCCGCCAGCCGCCGGCCTGGGCCTTGGGCGGGCCGATTTGCTGGGCGAATTCGTCCGGAGGGCCGTCTTCGTCGATTCCCGGGTCGTCCGGCGCCCGGACAATGGGAATCACGGCCGGAATCGGTGCCGGAACCGCCTTCGGAATGTCCTGGCGGGCGCGAAACAGCGGCGCGGCAACGGCGGGCGCCGGTTGTTGGGCGGGCGGCGGCGTCGGTGCGGGGGACGGCTCAGGCTCCGCCGCAGGGGCGGGTTCCGGTTCGACGCTGGCGGCGGGCGGCGCGTTGTCCTGGGCGGCCGCAGCCGCGGGCGCGACAACAGGCTCCGGCGCGACGGGGGCCGCCGGTTCCGCCGGCCCGCTTTCGACCGGGGCCGGAGCCGGCGGCTCGAGCACGACCGCGCGGCGCGGCGTCGCCAGCATCGCCTCTTCGAACGGTGAGGATTCGATGGCGGGGCCCTTGTCGGACGGCAAGGCCGCGACCGGCGTCTGCCACTGAAAGGCGTCGAGGCGGCCGGTGACCGGCGAGACCGGCCGCCAGCGATCGCTGACATAGCCATCCGCGGTCCAGGCCGGATCGTGCAGCGCGCGCACCGCGCGCAAGGTCCACGCCCTCGCCCGGCCGCTGTCGCCATGTTCGGTGCGCTCGATCTCCGCCATCAGCAGCGCCACCCGCTGCGTCGGCGCGGTGATGAACGGCGCCAGCGCTTCGCGCGCTTTGGTAAATTCGGAGGCGTCGATCGCGGCGCGCGCGATCGCGAGCGCGCCCTCGATATGGCCGGGTGCTTTCGCCGCCAGCGTTTCGACGCGCACCAGCCGCTGGCGCGCGGAATCGCCGAGCTTCACATGGGCATAGGCATCGGCGAGATCAGGATGCGGCTGCGCCAGCCACGCGGTTTCGACCAGGCGCATCGAACGCCGCACCTGATGCGCCTCGCTTTCAAATTTGCTCGCGAGCACCGCGGCCGGCACCAGCGTCGGTGCCAGCTTGACCGCCTCCATCACGCTTTGGCGCGCGAGATCGCGATCGACCTTCTCCAGCTCAAGCGCGCGTGCGGTCAGCAGCACGCCGCGGTGACGGCGATAGGTCGTCTTGTCGATCAGCCCCGAGGATTGATTGTTGTCGAGAATACGGAGCGCGCCGGTCCAGTCGCTCTTGGCGCAGCAGAAGCCGAGCACGGCATGCGACGCCCATGACGATGACGGCGACAGTTTCAGCGCTTCCTCGGCGACCATCACGGCGGCGACGGGATCATCCGCGCGCTGCGCCTCGATGAACAGGCCGCGCAGGCCCAATAGCCGCGTATCCTCACGCTCGGCCATGGCGTGGAAAGCGCGCTGCGCGCCTTCGCGATCGCCATCGAGCTGCGCCGATTGCGCTTCCAGCAGCAGCGCCAGCGGATCCTCTGCCGCATGGCGGCGCGCGACTTCGGCATGCGCGCGGGCGGCGGTGGAATCGCCGTGACCGATCGCGAGCAATCCCTGCGTGATCGCGTGCCGCCCGCGGGCGTGACGCTTCTCGCGCCGATTGCGGCGCAGACGCGCCGGCGTGCGCCACAGGCCGCGCAGGATCGCCCACAGCATGACGGCCGCAACGATGACGATGCCAAGCCCCGCCAAGAACCTCGGCAGCGTGGTCGATATCTTCAGATTGCCCGACAACAGCACGACGTCGCCGGGCTGCTCGGCCACCCACGACGCGCCCGCTGCACCAAGCGCGATCAACAGCAGAAACAGAATGATCCGGACCATCGGATTCCTTATTGCGCCGGTTTGGCGAGCACGGCCATGGCGTCGGCCGCAAATTGACGGGAGGCGGCCAGCGCGGCATCGCGCGCATCGGCCTTGTCGAGCCAGGCTTGCGCCGGGGCGCGATCGGCCGGCGCCAGCGTTTTCAATTCGCGCCGCGCTTCATTGGCATCGTTGCGCAACGCCGCCGCGGTCGCCCGCGCCACCACCGCGCCGCGGTCATTGCCGGCGGTATCGGTGCGTTCGATGCGGACCAGCTTGGCGGCGCCGGCCTGCAACCGCTCGACGATGCCCGAACCAGTCGTGGCGGCGTCCTGCGGCACCGCCGGCGACAATTTCGGCACCAGCGTCAGCAATTCGCCCGAGAGCTTGCCGGCGTTCGGCACGCCCGTTGCCGCGAACGGCTCAAGCGGCTTCAGCGCGTCGGCGTTTGGCGCCAGCGCCTTCGCCGTGTTCAGCGCCGCCGGATAGGGATCGCCGGTTCGCACGAGACCATCGAGCAAAGCCGCCGCCACCACCCGGCGCAGCGGCTGATCGTCGGCAGGTTTCGTCTCGGCCGGCTTTAAGTCGGCGACCTTGCTGCCTTGCTGTGCGATCTCCGCGGCCTGCGCCCGTACGCTGCTTTCGATCTTCGCGATCTGTTCGTTGATCCCGGAAAGATCGGGCGCGGGAGCGGGAGCGCCGTCGGCGCGCGGCGCCAATTTCACTTCGTTGACGGCGGACGCAAGTTTTTCGTTCTGCGTGCGCGCGGTTGCGAGTTCGCCGCGCAACGTGGCGAGCGATTTTTCCAGCGTATCAATCCGCGCCAGGGAAGCCGGATCGGCCACCGGCGCGGCGGGCTTGCTTGTTTTCGTCTCCAGGCCTGCGACACGCGTGGTGAGACCATCGATCGCGGCGTTGAGTTGCGGCGCAGGCGGCGCTGCCGCCGGCTGAACGGCGGGCCAGCCCAGCATCCAGCCGACGCCGATCACGAGCGCGGCCGCCACCGCGCCGGAGACGGGCGCAACGATCCAGGGCGAGACCGGCGCCGGCGCAGGCACCGGTTGCGGCGCCGGTTCCGCCGCGGCCGCCGCGGTTGCAGTCTCGGTGTCGGCCGCCGCGGCCTCAGGCGCCGCGGTCTCGGGCGCGGCGGTATCCGCACTCGTTGTATCGCCTGCTTTCGCAGGTTCGCTGGTCACTTCGGTCGCCTCGAGATCGATCGTCGGCGGCTCGCGCTTGGGCCGCTCCGATTCGGGCGGTGATCCCTGATTTTCGGGCCTGTCGTCGACCATCGCAGCGGTTCCCTTAGCGTGAGTTGCCCTGAACCTATCAGAATCGGGCGGGGTTAGGCCAATCGGGTCCGCAAAGCACGGCTCAAAGCCTCGAACAAGGCATTTTCGTCGGCCTGGGCGGCCGCCGTGACCTGCGTCGCGCCGGCATCGCGCAAGACGGCGGCAACGGCAGCGGAAATGCAGCATTGTGGCAGCGCCAGCGCCGATATTTCGACGCCGCCCGACCGGGCCGCGTTCAGAAAGGCCCGCGCGCTGCGGCGTGAATAATGCAACACCGCCTCGATCTGGTTCGCCACGAAGGCGTCACATATTTCCTGCGGCAGGCTGGACGCCGGAATCATCCGGTAGGTCGTGTGCGTCACGACGGTGAACCCCTTCTCGCCCAATTCGCCCGCGAGATCGCGCGCGAGATCGGCGCCGGCCAAATAGAGCAGCGTGCTGGCTTTCTTGAGTTGCTTCGATTTCACAGCCCCCAGCACCAGATCGCGCAACGCACCGGCATCGCCCCTG
This sequence comes from Bradyrhizobium sp. AUGA SZCCT0160, assembly GCF_018130105.1. Taxonomy (NCBI): domain Bacteria; kingdom Pseudomonadati; phylum Pseudomonadota; class Alphaproteobacteria; order Hyphomicrobiales; family Nitrobacteraceae; genus Bradyrhizobium; species Bradyrhizobium sp. AUGA SZCCT0160. The sequence goes on along the minus strand of NZ_JAFCMD010000013.1, from coordinate 51,344 downwards.
GCCGCCATCACCTCGCTGAAACCGGCGTCGCGGGCAGCCGAGGCGGTGTGTTCGCCGACCGCGAACAGCGGCAATTTCAGCAGCCGGCTATCGGCCAGATGCGGCGCGATGGCGCGCAGCGCGTTGGCTGACGTGACGATGATGGCGCCGTAACGGGCATCGGCATCGTCATGGAACGGCACCGCCTCAAATCGCAGCATCGGCGCCCGAAGCACTTCAAAACCCCTGGCGCGAAGGGCTGCGGCGGTGGCCTCATCGTCCGGATGCGGGCGCGTGACGAGAACGGCCATGCCTCAGATCTCCAAAAATACCTTGGCGCTAGAAAAAGCCTTGGCGCAAAATGTTTCGGCTTTAACCGGCGATTGCACCCAGAGACCTCGTAATGCTACCGGGTTACGGAAGCGTTGTTTTGACCTGATACGCAAGGGATCAAATTGGATAGCGACACGCCGATGCTGGTGCTGGGTATCGAGACCACCTGCGACGAGACCGCGGCGGCGGTGATCGAGCGGGCGAGCGACGGCAGCGGCAGGATCCTGTCCAATATCGTGCGCTCGCAGACCGACGAGCACGCCCGCTTCGGCGGCGTGGTGCCGGAGATCGCAGCGCGCGCCCATGTCGATCTGCTCGACGGCATTGTCGATAGCGCGATGAAAGAGGCCGGAATCGGCTATGCGCAATTGTCGGCAGTCGCCGCCGCCGCGGGTCCCGGCCTGATCGGCGGGGTGATCGTCGGTCTCACCACCGCAAAGGCGATCGCGATGGTGCACGACACGCCGCTGATCGCGGTCAACCATCTCGAGGCCCACGCGCTGACGCCGCGGCTGACTTGCGCGCTGGCGTTTCCCTATTGCCTGTTCCTTGCCTCGGGCGGGCACACCCAGATCGTCGCGGTGGTCGGCGTCGGCAAATATGTCCGGCTCGGCACCACCGTCGACGACGCCATGGGCGAAGCCTTCGACAAGGTCGCAAAGATGTTGTCGCTGCCCTATCCCGGCGGACCGGAGGTCGAGCGCGCGGCCGCCGGCGGCGATCCGAAGCGATTTGCGTTTCCGCGCCCGATGCTCGGACGGCCGGATGCGAATTTCTCGCTGTCGGGACTGAAGACCGCCGTGCGCAACGAGACCAGCCGGATGATGCCGTTGGAGCCGCAGGATGTCAGCGATCTCTGCGCCAGTTTCCAGGCCGCGGTGCTGGAATCCACCGCCGATCGATTGAGCGTCGGCCTGCGGCTGTTCCACGAGCAGTTCGGTCCGCCCCGCGCGCTGGTCGCGGCCGGCGGCGTCGCCGCCAACCACGCGATCCGCGACGCGCTGCAGGATGTAGCGGCGAAAGCGCAGACCACGCTGATCATTCCGCCGCCGGCGCTCTGCACCGATAACGGGGCGATGATCGCCTGGGCCGGCGCCGAGCGGATGGCGCTTGGACTGACCGATACGATGGATGCGCCGCCCCGCGCGCGCTGGCTGCTCGATGCCAATGCCGCAGCGCCGGCGGGCTACGCCAACACCAGGGCGGGATTCTAGCGATGCCGTTGGACAACACCGTCGCTGTGATCGGCGCGGGCGCCTGGGGCACGGCGCTTGCGGCCGTCGCGGCGCGCGCCGGCCGCGATGTCATCCTTTATGCACGCAACGCCGAAAACGCCGCGCAAATGAAGATGGCGCATGCCAATCCGCGGCTGCCGGGCATGCGCCTGGACCAGCGCATCGAAATCACCAACCGCATCGCGGCGGCGGCCGGCGCCCACATTATCCTGATCGCAACGCCCGCGCAGAATTTGCGTGAAGCGACGCTGGCGCTGGCGCCGCATCTGAAGAAGGCGACGCCGGTGATCGCCACCGCCAAGGGCATCGAGCGCGGCACGCATAAATTCATGACCGAAGTGATCGCGGAAGCCGCCCCCGACGCGATACCTGCGATCCTGTCGGGACCGAGCTTCGCCGACGATGTGGCGCGCGGACTTCCGACCGCCGTGACGCTGGCGGCAAAGGACGAAGCACTGGCAAGCGCGCTGGTGCAGGCGCTCGGCTCATCCACCTTCCGGCCCTATCACACCACGGATATCCGCGGCGTCGAGATCGGCGGGGCGGCGAAGAACGTGCTGGCGATCGCGGCCGGCATCGTTGAAGGACGCAAGCTCGGCGCCTCGGCGCTGGCCGCCTTGACCACGCGCGGCTTCAGCGAGCTGGCACGGCTTGGCCGCGCCTGCGGAGCGCGCGCCGAAACGCTGGCGGGACTTTCCGGATTGGGCGATCTGATCCTGAGCTGCTCGAGCCTGCAATCGCGCAATTTCGCGCTCGGCATCGCGCTCGGGCGCGGCGAGCAACCGGCGCGCGACAAGCTTGCGGAAGGCGCATTCACCGCGCCCGTGCTGATCGAGCTGGCGGCTTCGCAAAATGTCGACATGCCGGTATCAAATGCGGTGGCAGCGATCCTGGCCGGCAAAGTGACGATCGATGCCGCGATCGAAGGCCTGCTGACGCGGCCGTTCAAGGCGGAGGAATAAATGGCGTACTGGCTGGTGAAGTCCGAGCCCTCGGTGTGGTCGTGGGATATGCAGGTTGCGAAAGGCGCCAAGGGCGAAGCCTGGACCGGCGTGCGCAATTTCACCGCGCGGCAGAATCTCGTGGCCATGAAGAAAGGCGACCGCGCCTTCTTCTACCACTCCAACGAGGGGAAGGAGATCGTCGGCATCGCGGAGATCATCAAGGAGGCCTATCCTGATCCGACCGACAAGACCGGCAAGTTCGTCTGCGTCGACATCAAGGCCGACAAGCCGCTGAAGACCCCGGTGACGATGGCCGCGATCAAGGCCGACAAGAAGCTCGCCGCGATGGCGCTGGTGAAATATTCGCGGCTGTCGGTCCAGCCGGTGACCGCGGACGAATGGAACATGGTCTGCAAGATGGGCGGATTGTAACGCCTCGCGGAAACAGCGCGCAGTGCCGACGCGCTTGGGTGGAACCTGGCGGGGGTCAGACACAAAATCGCGAAACAACTCGATGCAAAGTAACGGGGCTTCTTAATCAGGGTAATATAGCACCTTATCCTGGCACCTTAACCATCCCCTTATCCCGTAATACTCCCCGATCCCGTTTGCAGGAGAAATTTAGCATTTCGGGCGCTAACTCCTGCCGCGTGCGGCAAGCACGCCAGCGGGAGAGATACGCCTTGAGATCGGGTTCCAGCAGCCTGAACGCGACGCCGCTCGACGATGCGGCGGACGTGCTCGTGACGCCGGCGCTCGAAGCCGAGACCGAGCGCCTGCTGTCCCAGCGCACGCGCGACATCCGGTTCTCTCCCGAGATGGTTCGCGCCTATCGCAGGAAGGACTGGCCGCAACGCAGCAAGATCGCGCGCGCGTGGATGGTCTGGGTCGGGCTGATCAGCGTCGCGTTCGTTCCGATCAGCTACCTGCTGGCGCCCGACTTCCTCATGCACACCACCATCATCAGCGGCCTGCTGGTTCCGGCGATGCACGGCTGTGCTTATCTGATCTGGCGAAAACCGCGCAGCGCCGCGGTCGAAGGCCTGTCGCTGCTGCTGTTGATGACATCAGTCATGATTGCTTACGGCTTCCTCGCGGTCGCGGCCGGTGGCAACTACGAGCGCTTCCTCACCTGCATCATGTACGTCAACACGATCGCGATCGTGGTGTTCAGCATCGACTATCTCTGGACGCTGTCTTTGATGATCTGCTCCATCGGGATCTTCTTCGGCTTTGAAATCTTCAATCCCGCGATCGAATCCAAGGAAGCGGTCGGAACGTCGATCTTCTATGCGATGGGCATGTATGCGGCGACGATCGCGCGGAAAACCCAGTCGCTCCTCGGTCAAAAAGCCTTCCTGCTGTCCTTGCGCAACCAGTATCGCAGCGACGCCCTGAGGCGCGCCAACCATCAACTGGAAATACTGGCGACGCGCGACCCGCTTACCGGGCTCGGCAATCGCCGTTCGGCGACCGATCTGATCGACCGGCTCTGGCGCGACCCGACGGTTCCGAAAGCCAGTATCGCGTTCATCATGGCCGATATCGACTTGTTCAAGCACCTGAACGATACCGCCGGCCACGCCGCCGGCGACGCCTGCATCAGGCGGGTAGCTGATACGATCGAGGACTCGGTCCGGCTCGGCCTGGATGCGGTGTTCCGCTATGGCGGCGAGGAATTCCTCGTCGTTCTCGCGCATGCCACGCCCGATCTGGCCTGGACGATCGCGCAACGCATCCGCAGCGCAGTGGAGGGGCTCGGCATCGTCAATCCCGGCATCCATCCCGCCAACGATTCGACCTGCGTGGTGACGATCAGTCTCGGCGTTGCGTTCGCGCACGAAGGCGCCGCACCGGAGATGGTCGCCAAATGGGCTGACGACGCCCTGTACGACGCCAAGCGCGGCGGCAGGAATATTGTGTTCCTGTCGAATGCGCATGTTGCCGGCGAGGACGCGCGTGATGTGCAGCCGGTCGGCGTGGATGAACGGAAGATGTCCTCAAAGGTAGGCGGGCAGTAGCGCTCGCAATCTGTCATTGCCGGGCATAGCCGTCCGTAGGACGGCGTCGCTTCCGCTCGCCTATGACCCGGTAATCCATCAAACTTCGAAAAGCTTTTTTGAAGATGGATGCGCGGGTCAAGCCCGCGCATGACGGCGTTGCCTACGCCGCCGCGGCAGCGGTCACCACTTGCGCCAGCAGCGCCTCGCGTTTCGACTGCGAACGGTAGCCCTTCATGGTCGCGGCGAAGCGCTCGAGGATGCCGTCCTCGAAGGCGGTGACGATGGTATCGTGGACGTAGCTCTTGCGGCAGATCGCCGGCGTGTTCGACAGTTCATCGGCGGCAGCCCGAACCGCTTTCAGCACCTGCTTCTTGCGGCCGCGGGCGCTCGCCGCCGGCGAGATCCGCGACAATGACTCCAAAACCACGGCTGACGCCATCAGGGTGCGGAAATCCTTCAGCGAAATCTTGATGCCGGCGATCTCGCGCAGGAACCCGTTCACCGTCGTGGTCGAGACAGTACGCACGGTGCCGGAATTGTCGCGGTACTGGAACATGCGCTTGCCCGGCACGCTGCGCAGGATGCCGATCGCGCGCACGAGCTTGGCCGCATCGCATTCCTTGCGCACGGCTTTGCCGCCCTTGGCCTTGAAGGTCAGGACGAAGCTGTCGTCTTCCAGCGTGACGTTGGACTTCAAAAGCGTGGTGGCGCCGCGGGTGCCGTTCAGGCGCGCGTAGGATTCGTTGCCGGGCCGGATCGCGGTGCGGGCGATCAGTTCGATCACGGCCGATAGCGCGAACTCGCGCGTCGGCTCGTCGCCGGACAGATGCATCGAGACGTTGCGGCGGATCTTCGGCAAGGCCGCAACCAGGCGCGCCAGGCGATGCGCCTTGCGGTGCTCGCGGACCTTTTCCCAATCGGCGTGGTAGCGGTATTGCAGCCGGCCGGCGGCATCGACGCCGACCGCCTGCAGATGCGAGGTCGGATCGGGCGAATAGCGCACCTGCTGATAGGCCGGCGGCACCGCCATCGAGTTCAGGCGCCGGATGGTGCCGGCGTGGCGGATCGCCGTGCCGTTGGCGCGAACAAATGAATAGGTCTTGCCACGCTTAATGCGGCGGATCGTCAGCTCGTTCTGGTCGCCGAGCTTGAGACCCAGTTCCTGCGCCAGCGACTCGACCGAAATCTTCGGCTCATGCTTGGCGAGCTTTTCTTTCGGAGAAGGGATTTTCGCGGGGGCCTTCAGCGGCGCTTTCGGCAATTGGCCAAGCGCTTCTGCCAGTGCGACGGCAGGATCAGCGGAATTGGGCCGCGTAGCCTCGAAATTCACCTGATCCATCATGACCGTCGTTGTCCTGCTCCGCTGTTCGTCCGGTAATGCCGCTTGCTACGGCTTGGTTCCGGCGGGGCCCTGCACCCCGGAAAGGCCATTTAGGGGGTAACGAACCCCTTTGCGAGTCCCGATTCCGCGATGAACGGTTATTAGATACCGGTATGGGAGCCATTCGCGCGATAACGTTGATTTTGGGTCGCACCAAAACGCGAAAGTGATGGCCGGACCGGGCCGGCCGGGGCACTGCGGGAGCGCGGGAAACCGACCAAGGTCGCAGATGTTTCCGCCTTGTCCGGGCCCCCTGCGACGCCTAATCATCGTAATAATCAAGACGGCTTGCGACCGCTTACGGGTAGAGCTCGCAATCAGCGGAGGGGAAAATGTCCGAGAAGATTTACGACGTGTCGGCAGACTGGTCGAAGCGCGCTTTCATCGACGACGCCAAGTATCGCGAGATGTATGCGAATTCGGTCGCCGACCCCAACGCCTTCTGGGCCGAACAGGGTAAGCGGATCGGCTGGATCAAGCCGTTCCACAAGGTCGAGAACGCCTCCTTCGCCCCCGGCAATATTTCGATCAAATGGTTCGAGGACGGCGTCCTGAACGTCGCCTGGAACTGCATCGACCGCCACCTCGACAAGCGCGGCGACCAGACCGCGATCATCTGGGAGGGCGACGATCCCAATGAGTCCAAACATATCACCTACCGCCAGCTGCACGACGAAGTCTGCAAGATGGCCAACATCCTGCGCACCAGGAACGTCAAGAAGGGCGACCGCGTCACCATCTACCTGCCGATGATCCCGGAAGCGGCGTATGCGATGCTGGCCTGCGCGCGGATCGGCGCCATTCATTCGGTGGTGTTCGGCGGTTTCTCCCCCGACAGCCTCGCCCAGCGCATCACCGATTGCCAGTCCAAGATCGTCATCACCGCCGACGAAGGCCTGCGCGGCGGCAAGAAGGTGCCGCTGAAGGCCAATGTCGATGCCGCGATTGCCAAGAGCGGCGGCGTCGACTGGGTCGTCGTGGTCAAGCGCACCGGCGGCACTGTGGACATGAACCCGACCCGCGACTTCTGGTATCAAGAAGCCGCCAAGATGGTGACGACGGAATGCCCGTGCGAGCCGATGCACGCGGAAGATCCGCTGTTCATCCTCTATACGTCAGGCTCCACCGGCCAGCCCAAGGGCGTGCTGCACACGTCAGGCGGCTATCTCGTCTTCGCGTCGATGACGCATCAATACGTGTTCGACTATCACGACGGCGACATCTACTGGTGCACCGCCGACGTCGGCTGGGTCACCGGCCACAGCTACATTCTCTATGGACCGCTGGCGAACGGCGCGACCACGCTGATGTTCGAAGGCGTGCCGAACTATCCGGATAATTCGCGGTTCTGGAACGTCATCGACAAGCACAAGGTCAACATCTTCTACACCGCCCCGACCGCGATCCGCGCGCTGATGCAGGGCGGCGACGAGCCGGTGAAGAAGACCTCGCGCAAGAGCCTGCGGCTGCTTGGCTCGGTCGGCGAGCCGATCAATCCGGAAGCCTGGGAATGGTATCACCGCGTGGTCGGCGACGAGCGTTGCCCGATCGTCGATACCTGGTGGCAGACCGAGACCGGCGGCATTTTGATCACGCCGCTGCCGGGCGCGACAAAACTCAAGCCGGGTTCGGCGACGCGGCCGTTCTTCGGCGTGGTGCCCGAGATCGTCGATGCCGACGGCAAGGTGCTGGACGGCGAAACCTCGGGCAATCTCTGCCTCGCCAAATCCTGGCCGGGCCAGATGCGCACGGTCTATGGCGATCACGCGCGTTTCGAGCAGACTTATTTCTCGACCTACAAGAACAAGTACTTCACCGGCGACGGCTGCCGCCGTGACGCCGACGGCTATTACTGGATCACCGGCCGCGTCGACGACGTCATCAACGTATCCGGCCATCGCATGGGTACCGCCGAGGTCGAAAGCTCGCTGGTCGCGCATGAGGCGGTCTCGGAAGCCGCCGTGGTCGGCTATCCCCACGACATCAAGGGCCAGGGCATCTACGCCTACGTGACGCTGATGACCGGCAAGGAGCCGACCGAAGCGCTGCGCAAGGAATTGGTGGCGTGGGTGCGCAAGGACATCGGCCCGATCGCCTCGCCGGATTTGATCCAGTTCGCCCCCGGCTTGCCGAAGACCCGCTCCGGCAAGATCATGCGCCGCATCCTGCGCAAGATCGCCGAGGACGAACCGTCAAGCCTCGGCGATACCTCGACGCTGGCCGATCCCGCCGTGGTCGACGATCTCGTGCACAACCGGCAAAACAAGAAGGGCGCGGGGGCGTAGCGCGCAATAGGGTTGCCGTCATCCCCGGGATGAACGCAATTGCGTTCACCCGTAGGTGCGCGCTCTTGCGCGCCTCGAAGGATAGACGGCCCGTGGCCCATCCTTCGAGGCTCGCCTAAGAGGGCTCGCACCTCCAGCGACAACGGCAAGCCGTTGCGCGGGGATGACGTCTGTGGGGAGGCCATAGTACGGCAGTCAATGAAAGGGCTCCGGGATAACTGGAGCCCTTTTTTGTTTCATCCTCAACGCGTGAGAGTCTTCCTCTCCGGCGCGGTCACGGGCACCGGCCGGGGCGCGATCGGCGGCGCAGAGCCGACGGTCGTCTTGTTGAGGCCGCCGCTCGGTGCCACGACCACCGGACTGGGATTCGGCCGCATCGGCGCTGAAGTCGATGGCGGCAGGCGGTTCGGCAACTGCACCGGCTCCCTGATCCGCACATTGTCACCCGAGCCGTTGGGGCGAATCACGTTCGGAATCCGCACACCGGGTTTGCCTGTCCCGGAGGCGCCGCCAATCGGGTTGTGTCCGGTATGGCCGCCGTTTGACGACGGTGGATTGCCCACCGGCCGGCCGTCGCCGGTACCCGTAACCGGACCCGTCACCGGCGGTTTGCCGTCGCCGCCATGTGGCCGGTGCGCGTGGAGGCAGCGCCGCAGCGCGATGCCGCTGAGTCCGGCGCAGGGATTTTCGGTCACCGGCGGCTTCGGCAACGGATCGGGCCTCGTCGGGAATACGCACAGATGGCCCACCCGCACCATTCCCGGGCGGCAGAAATCCGGCAACCGGCATATGCCATGATCCAGAACCGTGCCGCGCGGGCACACCGGCGGGACCACGACGACGACCGGCGGGCCATTGCCGATCGGCTGATCAAGACGCGGCGGCAGCGGCGACACAGGATTGTGGACCGGCAACGGCTTGTAACCGCCGCCCTGCTTTGGGCTCACCGGCGGGCATTCCGGAGCCATCGCACTCATGACGGCGAGGTTGTTCCAGATGAAATTCCAGTCGATCAAATTCTGCGCCAGGAACCAGGCCGGCCACGGCGAGAAGAAGATGTCGATGTCGATCCACGGGCCGACCACATATCCCGGCAACACGATGACAGTGATTCCATACACGAGCTTGATGTCGGTCACATAGGTCGTCTGCGTCAGCAGCACCGGGATCTGCTGCGGCGGTGCCGCGCCATTGCAGCCTTGCGCGAACTTCTGCGTCTCGACAAAGATCCAGTAGGCGGCACTGTTGAAGTCGGCGGTGGAAACCGTCTTTACGTCTTGATCGGGCAGCATCGGCGCCCAGCCGACCCATTCCGGCGACGTGCGCCAGACAACCCAACCCGGGCTGAACTCCGCACCTGGTGTCCATATCCATCCCATCTGCGCATCCGACACCCAACGTCCGTAGTGATGGACGATCGCGCCCCACGGCGTCTTGTCGTCGTAGTACCAGCCGTATTTGCGGGTATTGACCCAGTTGCAGGGCGGATAGGGACGCCATCCCTGCGGCGTCACCGTGGGGATCCACACCTCTCCATATTTGGCGTGCTGGACGAACCGGCCGTACTGCGTGAGCACGCCGCGGAATTCGTCCCTTAGCTTCGCAGCGTCTTGTTGCGGCGCGGCGCTGGCAGAGTGTTGGGTGGACTCCTGCGCAGGCGCTTGCGCGAAAGCGGATGGCGTCGAAGCTGACAATACGAGGACGGCAAGCGCCGCGGCGAACATCGCCGTGAGCATCGTCCTGGCATTGATCGAGATTTTTCGAGCGAGGGTCATGATGATTGCTCCCTCACTTCGCGTTCGACGGTGTGCAGACTTGCGCGACGTTGGGGTTCAACGTCTTCTGCCACACGAAATTGGAGTTCTTCATCATCTGGACCATGAACCATGCCGGCCACGGACTGAATCCGATCTGCACATGGACGAACGGCCCGATCAGATAAGGCGGCAGCACGATGACGACGATGCCGTCGACGAATTCGTACGCCGTGATCCATTTGGTCTGGCGCAGCAGCACCGGAATGCGTTCGACTGGCGCCGTCTGCGCCGCGTCGCAACCAGCGTTGAACTTCGCGGTCTCGACGAATATCCATTGATCGCTGTTGTTGAACTGATCGGACGACATGCTGGGGAAGGCCTGGTCCGGCGGCATCGGCGCCCAGCCCGTCCATTCGGGGCTGGATCGCCACACCACCCATCCGGGGCTGAACTGCGAACCGGGATCCCAGGCCCAGCCGATCTGCTGATCCCAGAACCAGCGGCCATAGTGGTGCACGATCTGGCCCCACGGCGTCTTGTCGTCGTAGTACCAGCCAAATTGTTTGGTCTTGACCCATTGGCACGGCGGATAGGGATGCCAGCCTTGCGGCGTGACCGTCGGCACCCACACCTCGCCGAAGCGGGCGTGCTGCACGAAACGCCCATACTGCAACAGCACCGCGCGGGCTTCGCCCTGCACCGGTTCGTCGCGAACCTCCTCCCTGACGTCGTAGGAGGGTTGCGCCACGGCGCCCGCCGAAAGCGCTGATAGCCCCAGCAGCATTGCGGCCAGCAGTGCCGTGAGGCGACCGCCGCCGGCGCGGACGCCCCGGCGCAGCAAAATTATCTCAACCAGTGCTCGCATGAGCCGAACTCCTGCGCCCCGGAAATGGGCCGCAGCCAGTAGCCGCATCGTCGCGACGCCGCGTTCGGGTTTGCCCGGCTTAATTTTTCGTCATGTTCGGGGGGCCGGTACCTGGCGACACCGGCGGCGGAGCGTTTGGGCAATTCGTGGTACCCCGCCCGGACCTGGCCGGCTCACGCAATCGTCAGGGCGGTGACCGCTGCCCGGGACGTTTCCGGACGAGTGTTGTTTTCAAGTCATTTACTTTAATTCGAACATTTCCTTTTGTTTCGCCATCGAAACGGGTCTCACCGCCGGCTTGGAAACCATCCGGTTAAGACACGCGGTTAAAAATGCGTGGGTGAGACGGCAAACCCCTATTTCTGATAGGTTTGCGTTGGCATTTGAGGATCCCCTGACGGGGCGAGTGGGCGGGAGAAATTGATGTCGATGAGGATTGCGGTGGCGCTGGCCGCCACCATCGGGATGGGCGTTTTGATGTCGTCGGCGGCACAAGCGCGGCCGGAGATCGTCGGTGTCCGCGGCGATTACACGCCGGGTACGATCGTCGTGAAGACCAGCGAGCGCCGCCTTTATCTCATTCTCGATCAGGGCCGCGCGGTGCGCTATCCGGTCGGCGTCGGCCGCGCCGGCAAGCAGTGGGAAGGCACCACCCGCATCGACGGCAAGTATCAGAACCCGGCCTGGTCGCCGCCCGCCGAAGTGAGGCGCGACAAGCCGAACATGCCCAACGTCATTCCCGGCGGCTCGCCGAGCAACCCGATGGGCGTCGCGGCAATGACGCTCGCCGGCGGCGAATACGCCATCCACGGCACCAACGCACCGGGCTCGGTCGGCGGCTTTGTCTCCTATGGCTGCATCCGCATGCTCAACGCCGATATCACCGATTTGTACCAGCGCGTTTCGGTCGGCACGCAGGTGACGGTGACGCGCTGATCGCGACCCTTGTCATTCCGGGGCACGCGTAGCGTCAACCCGGAATCTCGAGATTCTCAGATGCGCAATTGCGCATCATAGTTCGATACTGCGTATCGCCCCGGAATGACGAACTACAAAGAGCCGCGCAACAGCGCGGCTTTTTCTTTTACTTGTTCTCTTACTTGCCCGCGTTCGCGCACCAGCCGTTGCGATGACCGCCGCTGTACCTGCGCCCATGACCACCGGCCAGCAACGCAGCCGAGACGCTGGTGGTCTTCCTCGTCGCCACATCGGCCACCACCCGGCCGCCATACTTGTCCGGCCCGATATTTGAGATCGTGACCGCGCCTTCGCGGAGCAGGCCGCGTAGCGCGTCGCTCGCGGCTTCCGCCATCTGCAATTCCTGCGGACAGGACGCCTTTAACTCCGGCGTGTCGATGCCGCGCAGGCGGACCCGTGTGTTCAGTGAAAGGCCATCAGGCAAATGCACCCGCGCCTCGAACGTGTCGCCATCGACGGTCCGGATCACGTCGACGGCGTGACGCAGATCGGGACGGCCGGCGCTCTTCCAGATCGTCTCGGCATCGCGCGCGGCCTGACTGTCGGCCGCAGGCGGAAACGGCCAATGCATCCAATGCCGCAGCGGCAGCATCGACGCCGCGGCGATGGCGAACACGAATACCCAGGGCAAAGCCGCCGAGAACCGGCGCCGCCAGCCACTTCGATACGGAGGCCGATAAGTATTTATTCTTTTATATGGGGACATATTCCCAATATGGTGGGCCGAGTCGGCTAATCCCGCAAGGGCCAATTCGCCTCAAAAGTCCGAGGCGATGCCTTTGCGCTCCCAGTCGCCGTAACGGGTGGGTTCGGGCCCCTTCGGACCCTGCAATTCCTTTTGTGCCGGTTGAGCGGCGTTGGCCTCAGCGGCTTTCCGGCGCGCTTCGGCCTCGGCGAGCGCACGCTGGGCGGCCGGCGTCAGCAACTTGCCGGGGGCGGCGCCGGGAAGAGCTGCAGACGGTGATCGGGGGTCGTCGGTCATCGCAAAATTTCCGGCAAAACTTTCCTGCGGCCGATCTCGTAGCACAAGGACGAACGCATCGCCGGCATCACAATCATGAAATCGTCGGCGCGATTCTTACATTTGGCATATTCGCATGCCAAATGAGTTTTTCATTTCCAAGTTCTTCACTTCGATGGCATGCGCCGAAACCCTGTTCAGCACCTTCCGAGATATTCCTTCTTCATGCCCCCTTCAAGATTCGCAGTTCCTGCCGAAGTTCCCGGTCTCGCAGCGCGGCGCATCGCGGCCGACATTCTCGACGGCGTGCTGCACAAGCACCGCACCCTCGACGAGCAACTCGACGGCGCCGGCGCCCATCCCGGATTGAAATCGCTCGCCGATCGCGACCGCGCGCTGATGCGGCGGCTGGTCGCAACGATCCTGCGGCGGCTCGGCACGCTCGGTCATTTGTTGTCGCGCCTGCTCAATCGCGGCGTTCCGACCGACGCGCCGCGCGCGCAAAGCGCGCTGTTGATCGGTGCCGCGCAGATTCTCTGGATGGACGTGCCCGATCATGCCGCCGTCGACCTGTCGGTGCGGCTGGTGCAATCCGACCGGCGCGCCGCGAAATATGCCGGGCTCGTCAATGCCGTGCTGCGGCGTTGTGCGCGCGAAGGCCAGCCGCTGATCGACGAGGTCAAGGCGCAGACGCTGGACATTCCGCCGTGGCTGCTGGCGCGCTGGATCGCGGCCTATGGCGAGACCACCGCGCGCGAGATGGCCATTGCGATCGGCCATGAACCGTCGCTCGACATCACCGTGAAGTCGGACGCGCCGCAATGGGCGACCCGCCTGCACGGCGAAACGCTGCCGACCGGAACGGTGCGCACCCTGTTGCAGGGTTCCGTGACGATGCTGCCCGGCTTCACCGAGGGGCAATGGTGGGTACAGGACGCCGCCGCCGCACTGCCGGCGCGGCTGTTCGGCGACATCAACGGCAAGAGCATCGTCGATCTCTGCGCCGCGCCCGGCGGCAAGACCGCCCAACTCGCGCAAGCCGGCGCACGCGTCACCGCGGTCGATCGTTCGGCGCCTCGGATGACACGGCTGCGCGACAATCTTTCGCGGCTGTCGCTGCAGGCCAATGACGTCGTTGCCGATGGCGCCGAATGGCCCGGCGGCGACGCCACGTTCGACGGCGTGCTGGTGGATGCACCCTGCACCTCGACCGGCACCATCCGGCGCCATCCCGACGTGGCCTGGCTGCGGCAGGAAACCGACATCGCGGCGCTCAGCGCGCTGCAGCTCCGGCTGCTGAAAAAGGCGGTCGCGCTGGTCAAGCCGGGCGGCACGCTGGTCTATTGCACCTGTTCGCTGGAACCGGAGGAAGGCGAGCAGGCGGTGGCAGCGCTGCTCGCGACCGAATCAGGCGTGCGCCGGGCGCCGGTCGACGCCGGCGAGGTCGCAGGCCTTGCCGAGATCGTCACGGCCGATGGCGATTTGCGTACCCTGCCCTGCCATCTGCCCCACGACGACCCGCGGCTTGGCGGGCTGGATGGATTTTACGCCGCGCGGCTGGTTAAATCCTGATTTTGCACCTGTTTTTCGCGACCATCGGGTGATTCGCGCACTTTCAAGATGGTGTTTTGGGCGCGTTTCCGGATTACAAAGGATTCGCCACAAGATCTCCTCCCATCAAGGTCAGGCGTGTCGGTCGCTCAACGCAGACGCATTACGACGCTGGTCGCGAGCCGCTTTACGCGGGGCGTGATCGCGCGCGCCAGCGGCAGTACCGTCGGGCTGTCGCGGCTCTGGCCGGGCCGCGCCGACCGGCTGATCATCGCCCCGCATGATCTGCGCACCGCCGATGCCACCCGCGCCGCCGAAATCTACGCCGGCCGTTTCGTGTTCGCCGGCAAGATCGTGACCTGCCACGGCCGCTCGATCTTCGATCTCGAGCCGCCGTCGGAAGATTGGGAAGTGGCGCTGCTCGGCTTCGGCTGGCTGCGCCATCTGCGCGCGGCCGACACCGCGCTGACCCGCGCCAACGCCCGTTCGCTGGTCGACGACTGGATTTCGAATCCCGGCCGCAAGCGGCCGCTCGAGCGCCGCGCCGATGTGCTGGCGCGCCGCGTCATCTCGCTGTTGTCGCAGGCCCCGCTGGTGCTCGGCGATACCGACGGCAAATTCTATCGCAAATATCTGCGCGGGCTGACCCGCGAGATCCGCTATCTGCGCTACACCATGCTCGACATCGCCGACGGCGTGCCGCGGGTCCAGGTGCTGATCGCGCTTTGCTACGCCTCGCTGTGCCTCGCCAACCAGGCCAAACATATCCGCTCGGCGTCACGGCGGCTGTCCGACGAATTGCAGCGGCAGATCCTGCCCGACGGCGGGCACATCTCGCGCAATCCCGGCGCGCTGGTTGAATTGCTCAGCGACATGCTGCCGCTGCGCCAGACTTTTGCTGCAAGGAATATCGCGCCGCCGCCGGCGCTATTGAACGCGATCGACCGCATGATGCCGATGCTGCGCTTCTTTCGTCATGGCGACGGCGCCTTTGCGCTGTTCAACGGCATGAGCAACGCGCCGAACGATCTGGTGGCGACGCTGCTGGCCTATGACGACACCCACGGCGTGCCGATGGCGCACATGCCGCATACCGGCTTTCAGCGCCTCGACGCCGGCGCCACCACCGTCATCATGGACACCGGTCCGCCGCCGCCGCCGAATATCAGCCAGGACGCGCATGCCGGCTGCCTGGCGTTCGAATTGTCCTCCGGGCCGAGCCGGATCGTCGTCAATTGCGGAATGCCGTCGACCGGCCGCGACAATTGGCGCGCCTTTGCGCGCAGCACCGCGGCGCATTCGACCCTGACCTATCACGAGACGTCGTCCTGCCAGTTCGTCGAGATATCGGCGATGAAGCGGCTGCTGCAGGGTGCGCCTGTCACCAGCGGCCCGGCCAATGTGGAGAGCTATCGCGAGGCCGTGGAGAACGGCGATCTCTTGACCGCATCGCATGACGGCTATCTGCCGCGATTCGGCGTCGTGCACCGCCGCGTGCTGATGATGGCGCCTGATGGCGCGCGGCTCGACGGCGAGGACACGCTGTCGCCGGCACCGGGCTCGCGCTTCAAGGGCAACGGCAGCGATTTTGCCTTGCGGTTTCATCTGCACCCGTCCGTGAAGGCGAGCCGGCTTTCCGACGCCCGCGGTGTCATGCTGGTACTGCCCAACCGCGACGTCTGGACCTTCGAGGCGCTCGACGACAAGGTCGACCTCGAGGACAGCGTGTTCCTGGCCGGCAATGACGGCCCCCGCCGCACCGCCCAGATCGTGATCCGGCAGGATTCACGGCAGGCAACCTCGATCCGCTGGAATTTTGTCCGTTCCTCGACCTCAGCCGCGGCGACCAACGCAAGGCGCAACGCCCGCCGCGAGCCGGAATTGCCGTTGTAGGGGATTCGCGAGCCGTCATTGCGAGCGCAGCGAAGCAATCCATAGCGCGGCATAACGGATAGATGAATTGCTTCGTCGCTTTGCTCCTCGCAATGACGAAAACTGGCATGCCAATATCCCCGGTATTTTCCCGAATTCCGGCATCGTCCGCGGTTTCATGACCGGCAAAACCATGCTACCGGGCTGGCGAACCTGCCAGGAAACCTGCCATGACTGACCATCCGCGCCGAGTGACCCGCGCCCTATTGTCCGTGTCCGACAAAACGGGCCTGATCGAATTCGCCCGCGCGCTTGCAGGCTACGGCGTCGATCTGGTCTCCACCGGCGGCACGGCAAAAGCGATCGCGGCCGCGGGGCTGAAGGTCAGCGATGTGTCCGACCTCACCGGTTTCCCCGAAATGATGGACGGCCGGGTCAAGACGCTGCATCCGAAGGTGCATGGCGGCCTGCTCGCGATCCGCGACAACAAGGAACACACGGATGCGATGCAGGCGCACGGCATCGCGCCGATCGATCTGCTGGTGGTCAACCTCTATCCGTTCGAGGCGACCGTCGACAAAGGCGCCGAATACGAAGACTGCATCGAGAACATCGACATCGGCGGCCCGGCGATGATCCGCGCCGCGGCGAAGAACCATGACGACGTCGCCGTCGTCGTCGAAGCCCGCGACTATCAATCCGTGCTCGACGAGCTCGCCGCCAACAACGGCGCGACCTCGCTGACACTGCGCCGCCGCCTCGCGGCAAAAGCCTACGCCCGCACCGCCGCCTATGACGCCGCGATCTCGAACTGGTTTGCGCTTCAGTTGAAAGACGACGCGCCGGACTTCCGCGCCTTAGGCGGCAAGCTGATCCAGTCCTTGCGCTACGGCGAGAACCCGCACCAGACCGCGGCGTTCTATGCCACGCCCGACAAGCGGCCGGGCGTTTCGACCTTGCGCCAGCTTCAGGGCAAGGAGCTGTCGTACAACAACATCAACGACACCGACGCGGCCTATGAATGCGTGGCCGAGTTCGACCCGGCCCGCACCGCCGCCTGCGTCATCGTCAAGCATGCCAACCCCTGCGGCGTTGCCGAGGGCAGCGATCTGCTCGGCGCTTACAAGAGGGCGCTGGCCTGCGATTCGACGTCGGCGTTCGGCGGCATCGTCGCGGTCAACCGCACGCTCGATGCCGACGCTGCGCGCGCGATCACCGAAATCTTTACCGAGGTCATCATCGCGCCGGACGCGACAGAGGAAGCCATCGCCGTCGTCGCCGCAAAGAAGAATCTGCGGCTGCTGCTGGTCGGCGGCCTGCCCGATCCGCGCAAGCCGGGCCTCACCGCCAAGACCGTGTCCGGCGGTCTGTTGGTTCAAAGCCGCGACAACGCCGTGATCGAAGACATGGCGCTGAAGGTCGCGACAAGGCGCGCGCCCACGGACGCCGAACTGCGCGATCTCAAATTCGCCTTCCGTGTCGCCAAGCACGTCAAATCCAACACGATTATTTACGCCAAGGATCTTGCCACCGTCGGCATCGGCGCCGGCCAGATGAGCCGGGTCGATTCCGCGCGCATCGCCGCCCGCAAGGCGCTGGACGCGGCGGCTGAACTCAAGCTCGCCGAACCGTTGACCAAGGGTTCGGTGGTCGCGTCGGACGCGTTCTTCCCGTTTGCCGACGGCATGCTGGCCTGCATCGAAGCCGGCGCCACCGCTGTGATCCAGCCCGGCGGCTCGATGCGCGACGACGAGGTGATCAAGGCCGCCGACGACCACGGCATCGCCATGGTGTTCACCGGCGTGCGGCATTTCCGGCATTGATTACTGTCGCCCCGGCCTTGAGCTCAGATGCGCGATTGCGCATCTGAGCTCAAGGCCGGGACGACGTGTTGAGAGAGCGCGGCAACCTCACCTCTCCCTCACCCGCCACAACAGCGCCAGCCCGACGACAAAAAACACCACCAGCAGCGCCATCCCCGCTTTCTGACTCGC
The DNA here is from genome assembly GCF_018130105.1 of Bradyrhizobium sp. AUGA SZCCT0160. NCBI lineage: Bacteria > Pseudomonadati > Pseudomonadota > Alphaproteobacteria > Hyphomicrobiales > Nitrobacteraceae > Bradyrhizobium > Bradyrhizobium sp. AUGA SZCCT0160. The sequence continues at coordinate 33,206 of NZ_JAFCMD010000013.1, read as the reverse complement.
GGTCACCGCCGTGACCACGCCGATCAGCAGCGGTCCGACGAACGAGGTGACCTTTCCGGTCAACGCGAACAGCCCGAAACACTGCGCGATGCGATCTTGCGGCGCGAGGCGAATGAGCAGCGTGCGCGACGCCGCCTGCAGCGGACCGCCAGCACCGCCGATCAGACATCCGAGGATGAGATAGGCGCGCTCGGCAGCCCCGGCGAATAATGGTCCGCCGGGGACGGGCGGGTCGACCTTCACGAACAGGATCGAATCCTTGTCGACCAGCAGGATGGCGGCGAGCGCCAGCAGCAGCACCAGGAGGCTGATCGCGATCACGCGCTTCGGCCCCACGCGGTCGTCGAGCTTGCCGCCGAGCCAGGCCCCGAACACGCCCGCGATCGCCGCGACAATGCCGAAGGTGCCGATCTGGATGGTGTGCCAGCCGAACGTGCCCGCCGCATAGATGCCACCGAAGGCAAACAGCGACACCAGCCCGTCGGTATAGATCATGTTGGCGAGCAGGAACGTCGCCAGCGATTTCTGCCTCGGCAGTTCGCGCAGCGTCTGCTTCAGCTCACTCAAACCTTCGCGCAACGCCGCGCGCACCGGAAGCTTTGCCGGATAATCCGGCGTCAGCAAAAACATCGGCAGCGTGAACAGCATGAACCATAGCGCCGTCAGCGGCCCGGTGATGCGGTCACCCGCATGCGTCACCGGGTCGAGGCCGAACAGCGGCATGAAGCCGAACAGCGTGCGTCCGGTCTGCGGGTTGGCAGCGAGAAAACCGAGCACCAGGATCAGGCTGAGGATGCCGCCGACATAGCCGGTGGCCCAGCCGGTGCCGGACAGCCGTCCGATCTTGTCCGGCGGCACCAGCGTGGGCATCATCGCATTGTTAAACACGGTGGCGAATTCGACGCCGACACTTGCGATCGCATAACACAGCAGCAGTGTCGGGATAATGCTGGGATCGCCGGGCTTTCCGAACCACATCAGGCTCGATCCGATCACCAGCAGCAAGCCGAATCCCGCGATCCACGGCTTGCGGCGGCCGCTGGCGTCGGCAATCGCGCCCAGGATCGGCGACATCAGCGCAATCAACAGCCCCGCGGCCGCGGTGGCAAACCCCCACAGCGCCTGCCCGGTCGCCGGATCCGGCGCGACGAAGCCCGCGAAATACGGCGCGAACACGAAGGTGGTGATCAGCGTGAAATAGGGCTGGGCTGCCCAATCGAAGAAGATCCAGCTGACGACGGCGGCGCGGGGCGGATATTTTCCTGGAATATCAGCGCCAGATGCCTGCGGAGAAATCACCGTCATGCCCAGGAATTTCCTTCATCGATCACGACAAGGCGTTTTGCCCGTCGAATTCGAACCCATATAGCATGCGATTATCATGCGTGTGCGATTGCCAAGCATTACACCGGCTCCAACTGCGGCGGATTTTGGATGATTTTCTGCACGAATAAGTGGCGTAGCGCGCTGGCGACCATCACGCTCGTTGTTGCATGCAGCACAGCGGCGTATGCGCAGGAGCAACGCCGCCTCTATACACCGCCGGACCTTGCTACGGTTCGCGCCGTATCCGCCCAGCAGGGCATGGTGGTGGCGCAGGAAAAACTCGCGGCCCGCATCGGCGCCGACATTTTGCGGCAGGGCGGCAATGCGGTCGACGCCGCGGTCGCGACCGGCTTTGCGCTGGCGGTGACCTACCCGCGCGCCGGCAATATCGGCGGCGGCGGCTTCATGGTGATTCATTCCGCCGAGCGCAACGAAGCCGTCGCGATCGATTATCGCGAGACCGCGCCAGCAGCCGCCACGCGCGACATGTATCTCGGCGCCGACGGCAAACCCGACACCGACAAATCGCGCAATTCGGCGCTCGGCATCGGCGTGCCCGGCACCGTGGCGGGCCTGGCGCTGGCGCTGGAAAAATACGGCTCCGGCAAATTCACCCTCGCACAGACCATCCAGCCATCGATCGAACTGGCCCGCGACGGTTTTATCGTCGCCGACGACATGGCCGATACCCTCTCCGACATGTATCGCCGGATGGCGCGCTGGCCGAATTCCGCAAAACCTTTCTCGCGTGCCGATGGTGAGCAGCTGCGCGACGGCGACCGGCTGATCCAGCCTGATCTGGCGGCCACGCTGACCGCGATCGCCGAACAGGGCCCGCGCGGCTTCTATGAAGGACCGGTTGCCGAAAAACTGGCGAAGGCGGTGAGCAGTGCCGGCGGCATCATGACGCCGGACGATCTGAGATCATATCAGGCGCTGCTCCGCGCGCCGGTGCGCGGCAATTACCGCGGCTACGACATCGTCTCGATGCCGCTGCCGTCGTCGGGCGGCACGGTGTTGCTGGAAACGCTGAACATCCTCGAAGGCTTTCCGATGTCCGACATGAAGCAGGGCTCGGCGCCCTCGCTGCATGTCATGATCGAGGCGATGAAGCGCGCCTATGCCGACCGCGCCCGCTATCTCGGCGATCCCGATTTCGTCAACGCACCGATGCAGGTCCTGCTTGCCAAGGATTATGCGGCGAGGCAACGCGCCAGCATCGATCCGGAACGCGCGACGCCGTCGGCCGATGTCTTGAAGATTACCCCGCAACGCGAGGGCAGCAACACCACGCATTATTCGGTTGTCGACTCCAGTGGCAACGCCGTCAGCAACACCTACACCCTGAACTTCCCCTATGGCGTCGGCCTGGTCGCCGACGGCACCGGCGTGCTGCTCAACAACGAACTCGACGATTTCACCGCCGCGCCCGGCGCCTCCAACGCCTTCGGGCTGGTGGGTTTTGAGGCCAATCTGCCCGGCCCCGGCAAGCGGCCGCTCTCGTCGATGTCGCCGACCATCGTGCTGAAGGACGGCAAGCCGGTGCTGGTGACGGGAACGCCCGGCGGCAGCCGGATCATTTCGGCGGTGCTGCAGGTCGTCGTGAACGCGCTGGACTACAAGCTGGATGTTGCGGCTGCCGTCGCCGCGCCACGCGTGCATCATCAGTGGATGCCCGACGAAGTGCGCGCAGAACGCGGCTTTCCGCAGGAGACGCTCGATGCGCTGAAGGCCAAAGGGCATCAGGTGATCGTGCCGCTCGGCCAGACCTCGGCCAATTCGATCGCCGTTACGCCCACCGGCCTGCTCGGCGCTCCCGATCCGCGTACGCGTGGTGCAGAGGCGGCGGGGCAGTGACGTAAAGCCGCCGATTTGCCTGATCGCATCATCGGCGTAGGATTGTTTTTCTGAAGTGTCGCCGCAAGCAAAGGTGCGTTCCCTCCCCCCTTGCGGGGGAGGGTTAGGGAGAGGGGTTCACACGAGCGGTCCCGATGACGCCACCCCTCTCCCCGACCCTCCCCCGCAAGGGGGGAGGGAGCCCGACCATTTGCGCGTCCCTAACCATGCGTCGATAATGGAGTCCTCCCATGACATCCCTCAAAGGCAAGACGCTGTTCGTATCCGGTGGCAGCCGCGGCATTGGGCTGGCGATAGCGCTGCGCGCCGCGCGTGACGGCGCCAATGTCGCGATCGCGGCCAAGACCGCCGAGCCGCACCCAAAACTCAAGGGCACCATCTACACCGCCGCCGACGAGGTGCGCGCCGCCGGCGGCAAGGCGCTGCCGGTGCTGTGCGATATTCGCGACGAAGCGCAGGTGATCGCGGCGATCGAGAAAACCGTGGCCGAGTTCGGCGGCATCGACATCTGCGTCAACAATGCCAGCGCCATCAGCCTGACCAATTCGCAGATGACCGACATGAAACGGTTCGACTTGATGATGGGCATCAATACGCGAGGCACCTTCCTGGTGTCGAAATATTGCATCCCGCATCTGAAGAAGGCCGAAAACCCGCACATCCTGATGCTGTCGCCGCCGCTCGACATGAAGACGAAATGGTTCGAGCATTCCACCGCCTATACGATGGCCAAGTTCGGCATGAGCATGTGCGTGCTCGGGCTGTCAGGTGAACTGAGATCGGCAGGCGTCGCCGTCAACGCGCTGTGGCCGCGCACCACGATCGCGACCGCCGCGGTCGGCAATCTCCTCGGCGGCGACGCCATGATGCGCGCCAGCCGCACGCCTGAAATCATGGGCGACGCTGCTTACGTCATCTTCACCAAGCCGTCCCGCGAATTCACCGGGCAGTTCTGCATCGACGACAAGGTGCTCTATGCCAGTGGCGTGCGCGATTTCGAACCTTACCGCGTCGACAAATCTGTAGCCCTGATGCCGGACTTCTTCGTCCCTGATGATGACGTCCCGCCGCCCGGCGTCACCGTGCAGGCGCTGCCCTCGGTCGCCGCCGCGAAGCCGTAGCGCTGGAAACGGACTGATAGCGGAGAGACGTGTGGGCTGGCGAAGTTGGACCGCTGTCGCGTTGCTGCTGACCGTGTCGGCGACGGCCTGCATCATCTACCGCCCCGATCGCACGATCCGCATCGCCACCGGCTTGGTCGCGCACAACGTCTGCGCCAAGACCTTCGTCTCCGGCCTCGATCCGCAAACCGTGTTTTCGGAAACCATCGAGCGTCCCGGACTGCGCCGCCTGCGCACGGCGCTGCGATTCCACGTTGATCACACGGCGATGAGTGTCGATGCGTCGGCGGCATGGATGTTCGGCAGCCGCGCTGTCTACCATGAAGGCCTCGGCTGTGTGCTGCGGCACGGAACGAAGGAGCCGTACATCCTCAGGAGCGACATTGACGCATTGAAGGTACCGAAATCGCCGCCGCTGCTGGGCGAGATTGCCGGCCCCGATGTCGTGGCGCCGTCCAATCCGGCATTGAACGCCGCGCTCGATCACGCCTTCGAGGAGCCAGCCGAGCCGCCGTTCCGGCGCACCAAGGCTGTCGTCGTGGTGCATGACGGCAGGGTGATCGCCGAGCGCTACGCCAGCGGCATCGGCGTCAACACGCCGCTGCCCGGCTTTTCCATGACCAAGTCGGTGACCAATGCCTTGATCGGCGTGCTGACCCAGCAAGGCCTTGTCACGCCATCGATGCCCGCGCCGATACCGGAATGGCGCGGCGATCTCAGGCGCGAGATCGAGGTCGAGCATTTGCTGCGCATGACCACCGGGCTGGCACTCGATGAGGCCAGCAGCTTCGGCCAGATGGTCTATCTGACCGACGACATGGCCGGCTTCGCGGTCAACGCTACGCTTGTCGCGCCGCCGGGCACGCGGTGGGCCTATTCCAGCCCGACCACGCAATTGTTGGCGCGGATCATTCGCGATGCCGTCGGCGGACCGGAGCAGAGCCTGGCGTTTGCGTGGCGCGAACTGTTCAATCCTCTCGGCATGCGCAACGTCACGCTGGAATTCGACGCGACGGGCACGCTGCAGGGATCGACCAACATGCTGGCGAGCGCACGGGACTGGGCGCGGTTCGGACTGCTGTTTGTCAATGACGGCATTGTCGGCGGCAAACGCCTGCTGCACGAGGACTGGGTGGATTTCTCCGCCGCCGCCACGCTCGACACCGACTATGGCGCCGGCTTTTTGACCAACCGCAGCGAGCATGAACGCGCCAAGGAGCGCGTGCGGCTCGGTATCTCCCGCGACGCGTTCTTTGCAGCCGGCGATCTCGGCCAGCGCATCGTGATCATGCCGTCACAGCGTCTCGTCGTCGTGCGTCTCGGCGACAGCGTCGATCCGGAAGGCGACATCAAAGGGCTCGCCAGGTTGGTGAAGGAAGTGATCGCGGCGGTAGGGCCGTGAGGCGTCATTGCGAGCGAAGCGAAGCAATCCATAGTGCGGCATAGCGGACCGATGGATTGCTTCGTCGCTTTGCTCCTCGCAATGACGGGGGAGCTACCTCCCCACCACATACGGCCCGCCCTTTTCCAGCGCGCGGGCATAGGCCGGACGGGCGTGGATGCGTTCGATGAACGCCATTGCCTTCGGATGTCCCTGCTCCAGCCCGCCGCGCGCCGCGGCGGCTTCGAGCGGAAAGCTCATCTGGATATCGGCGCCGGAGAATTCGTTGCCGGCGAACCATTCGCTTTTCGCCAGTTCGCTCTCCCAGTAATCCATGTGCTGCTTGAGCTGCGGATTGACCAGTGTGGTCAGCGCCGTGTTGCAGACCTTGCGCACCAGCGGCCGCAGCAACGCCGGCGCACGCTTCGGCATCAGCGTGAACAACAGTTTGAGCAGCAGCGGCGACATCGCGGAGCCCTCCGCATAGTGCAGCCAATAGGTGTAGCGCAGCCGCTCCGGCGTATTCGTTGCGGGGATCAGCTTGCCGTTGCCATAGGTGCCTATGATGTACTCGGCGATCGCGCCTGACTCCGCGATGGTGTTACCGTTGTCGGTGATCACGGGCGACTTGCCGAGCGGGTGAATGGCGCGCAGCTCTTTCGGCGCGCGCATGTCGGCCTGGCGCTGATAACGCACGATCTCGTAGGGCACGGCGAGCTCTTCGAGCAGCCACAGCACGCGCTGCGAGCGGGAATTGTTGAGATGGTGCACCGTCAGCATGGCTGTCCCTCCGGGAATTGCGGATGTTCCCGTATCAGGCCTTGGCCGATTTTGCGACTTACCAGCCCTAGACAATAGGACGGCATATTATAGGGCTGAGGAACAAAATACCCGGGTAATATTGACAGACCAAATATACCCGGGTATATTTATCCCATGTGGCTGTTTCGGAAACGCAAAATGACCCAAAGCTTTACCGCCTTCGAAGGCGAACGGCGCTTCATTACCGGCTCCCTTGCCCAGGTGGCGCTCGCCATCAAGCGGGCCGGCCGGATGGCCGGCTCGGTCCACATCTTCAGCGACAGCAGCGGCCGACCGCTCGATCTGGACCTGCGCGGCAGCGAGGACGAAATCGTCGCGAGGCTTCCACGCACCGAGCCCGAGGCCGCTGCTCCCGAACTCGGGCCGGCGGAGCCGCGCGGCCGCGGCCGGCCCAAACTCGGCGTGGTGGCACGCGAGGTGACGCTGTTGCCACGGCACTGGGAATGGCTGAACACCCAGCCCGGCGGCGCGTCGGTGGCCTTGCGCAAGCTGGTGGATGAAGCCCGCCGCATCAACGGTGATCGCGACCGCCTGCGCGCGGCGCGCGATGCGGCCTACCACTTCATGTCTGCGATGGCCGGCAATCTCGCCAATTTCGAGGAAGCTTCGCGCGCTCTGTTCGCCGATGACCGGCGCCGCTTCGCCGGACTGATCGCGGATTGGCCGGTGGATGTGCGCGACCACATCGTCAAGCTGGCCTACAGCGACCAGGCCGCGCAGGGAACATGACTTCGCGAAAACGATGGAGCGGGCTGACGGCGTCAGCCCGCTCTATCTGTTGATCTCGCAGCATCGACCGGCTAGGCTCATTTGGATGATAGTAATCATATAAGAAACCGTCAGGAGGATGCCGTGAGCTCCAATCCGCAGTTCCTGTTCGATTTCGGCAGCCCCAACGCCTTCCTCAGCCACGAGGCGATCCCGGCGATCGAAAAGCGGACCGGCACGAAATTCGAGTATGTCCCGGTGCTGCTCGGCGGCATCTTCAAGGCCACCAACAACAAGTCGCCGGCCGAAACGCTCGCCGGCGTCAAGAACAAGCGCGAGTTCCACGCGATCGAGACCGAACGCTTCGTCAAGCGCTTTGGCGTCAAGCCCTACACCTGGAATCCATTTTTTCCCGTCAACACGCTGAACCTGATGCGAGCAGCGGTCGCGGCGCAAATGGAAGGTGTGTTCGAGAAATATGTCGAAGCTGCGTTTCATCACATGTGGGTCGAGCCGAAGAAAATGGACGACCCGGAAGTCGCCGCGAAGGCGCTGGCCTCCTCCGGCCTCGATGCAGGCAAGCTACTGGCCCGCTCACAGGACGCGGATGTAAAGGCAAAGCTGATCGAGAACACGCAAGCCGCGGTCGAGCGCGGCGCGTTCGGCTCCCCGACGTTCTTTGTCGGCAAGGAGATGTTCTTCGGCAAGGAACAGCTGCGCGAAGTCGAGGAGATGGTTGTGGGGAAATGACGCGTAGCGTCATCCCGGGGCGCGCAGCGAACCCGGGATCTCGAGATTCTCAGATGTGCAATTGCACATCGTAGTTCGATGCTGCGCATCGCCCCGGAATGACGGCGCCACAGAAGCAGATGTGGAGTTCACCAATGCAAAAACGAAACGCCACCGTCGCAGTGATCGGCGCCGGCGACTACATCGGAGGCGAGATCGCCAAGAAATTCGCCGCCGAAGGTTTCACCGTTTTCGCCGGCCGACGGGACGGCGCCAAGCTGGAGCCGCTGAAGAAAGAGATCGAATCGGCCGGCGGGTCGATCGTGGCGCGCTCGCTCGATGCGCGCAAGGAGGACGAGGTCGCCGCCTTCCTCAACGACGCCGACGCGCACGCGCCGCTGGAGGTCTGCATCTTCAATGTCGGCGCCAACGTCAATTTCCCGATCCTTGAGACCACCGACCGCGTGTTTCGAAAGGTCTGGGAGATGGCCTGCTGGGCCGGGTTCCTGGCGGGCCGGGAATCGGCGCGGCTGATGCTGCCGCGCGGCCAGGGCAACATCTTCTTCACGGGCGCGACCGCGAGCCTGCGCGGCGGCAGCGGTTTTGCCGCCTTTGCCAGCGCCAAATTCGGCCTGCGCGCGGTGGCGCAATCGATGGCGCGCGAGCTCGGGCCAAAGAACATCCATGTCGCGCATCTGATCATCGATTCCGGCGTCGACACTGCCTGGGTGCGCGAGCGCCGCGAGCAGCTCTGGGGCAAGGAAGCCCTCGATAATCCTGACTTGCTGATGCCGCCGGCCTCGGTCGCGGCGTCCTATTGGCAGCTCTACCAGCAGCCGCGCAGCGCCTGGACGTTCGAGTTGGAGATTCGTCCGTTCGGGGAGAAGTGGTAAGGTGGCGAATGGCGAGTAGTGAATAGCGAATGGGCCTTCCCTATTCGCCATTCGCTACTCACTATTCGCCCTCCAAGAACAACAACAACAGGACTAAACCAATGCGCATTCTCGTGGTCGGCGCCGGCGCCATCGGCGGATATTTCGGCGGCAGGCTGCTTCAGGCCGGGCGCGACGTGACGTTTCTGGTGCGGCCCAAACGCGCCTCTGAACTCGCCTCCGCCGGCCTCGTCATCAAGAGCCCTGGCGGCGACGTCACGCTGAAAAATCCGCCGACGGTGCAGGCCGACAAGCTCTCGGAAGAATTCGACGTGGTGCTGCTGAGCTGCAAGGCGTTCGACCTCGATGACGCCATAAAATCCTTTGCGCCGGCGGTTGGCCCAAATACGGCGATCATCCCGCTGCTCAACGGCATGCTGCACTTGAACGTGCTCGACGAAAGATTTGGCGCGGAGTGCGTGCTGGGCGGCCTCTGCGCTATTGCCGCGACGCTCAATGAGGCGCGCGAGGTGGTGCAGCTGGCGCCGATGCAGTCGCTCAATTTCGGCGAACGCGACGGCACCATGTCGGACCGCGTCCGTGCGATCTCGGAAATCTTCACCAGCGGCAATATTGGCGCACTTGCCAGCGAACACATCATGCAGGACATGTGGGAGAAGTGGGTATTCCTCGCCTCATTGGCGGCATCGACCTGCCTGATGCGCACTTCGGTGGGGAACATCCTGGCGGTGACGGGCGGCAGGGATTTCCTGCTCGGCATGCTCGATGAGACCAGCGCGATCGCAAAGGCCGCAGGTCACGAGCCGACAGGCCCGTTCTTCCAGCGCACGCGCGGTTTGCTGACCGCCGAAGGTTCACCGATGACGGCGTCGATGTTCCGCGACATCAAGGGAGGCTTTCCGGTCGAAGCCGATCACGTCATCGGCGATCTCGTCGCCCGCGCCGACGCCGCGAAAATTCCGGTGCCGAAGCTGCGCATCGCCTACACCCATCTCAAGGCGTATGAAAAGCAGCGGGGGTAGCGACACGCCGCGGGATCTATTTTTGGCGTCGTCCCGGCCTTGAGCCGGGACGACAGCAATTACAAATGCGCCAGATAATGCGCCAGCGCCTCGATCTCTTCTTCGCTGAGGGAATAGGCGACACTGGCCATCGCCGCCATGCCGCCGCCGGACCGCACCCCTGATTTGTAGTCGTGCAGCGCCTTGACGAGATAATCCTGACGCTGCCCGGCGACGCGGGCGACCGCCTTCGTGCCGGCGTAGTCTGGCAGGTGGCAAGACGCGCAACGCCCGCCCGCGGCCGCCTGCGCGCCCTTCTTCGACAGATCCGGCTTGTCGTCGGGCGGCGCCTTCGGCGGCGGGAGCGAAGCAAAATAGGCGCCGAGATTGCGGATGTCCTCGTTGTTGAGCTGATCGACGATCGGCTGCATCTGCTCGTTCTTGCGGGCACCGGCGCGGTAGAACACCAACTGCCACTGGATGAACATGTCCGGCTGCGCCGCCAGCGAGGGAATGTTTTCCATCTGCGAAATGCCGTTTTCGCCGTGACAGCCGACGCACAATTCGGCCTTCGCCTTGCCGGCGGCGATATCGGCGGCATGGGTGGGGCCGCATATCATCGCTGCTGCTAGTAGCATCCCGGTAAACGCAAGTCGCATCATAGCTCTCCCGTCGTCATGGCCGGGCTTGACCCGGCCATCCATCTCTCTTCAAGAAATTTTGCGTTGATGGATGCCCGGATCAAGTCCGGGCATGACGAGCATGTTCCATTCCAAAACGCGAAGCTGCGGCCACTCGTTCCCGAGCAACCGCAGCCCCTATTATCTCCGCCCTACTTCTTCGCGTAGCTGATGCGATAGATCGCACCGGCCCAGTCGTCGGACACCAGGATCGAGCCGTCCTTGTCGAGGATGATGTCGTTGGGCCGGCCGAGATAGCCCTGGTCGCCTTCGAGCCAGCCGGAAGCAAAGATTTCCTGCTTGGCGTTCTTGCCGTCGGGACCGACGATCACGCGCTTGATCCGGGCGCCCTGATACTTTTTCCGGTTCCAGGAGCCGTGTTCGGCGATCAGGATGTTGTTCTTGTACTCAGCGGGGAATTGGCTGCCGGTGTAGAACTTCATGCCGAGCGGCGCCACATGCGCACCGAGATTGAGCACCGGCGGCGTGAACTCCGAGCACTTGTGACCCATCGCGAATTTCGGATCCGGCATATTGCCCTGGTGGCAATAGGGATAGCCGAAATGCTCGCCGATCTTCGAGATCATGTTGAGCTTGTCGCTCGGCAAGTCGTCGCTGATCCAGTCACGGGCGTTTTCCGTGAACCAGAGCCGCCCGGTGCGCGGATCGACATCGCCGCCGACGCTGTTGCGGACGCCGAGCGCCCAGATTTCCGCATTGCCGGTCTTGGGATCGACACGGCGGATCTGCGAGACGCTGGTCGGCGGAATGCCGATGTTGAAGGGAGGTCCGAACGGCAGATAGAACCAGCCCTCCTTGTCGACCGCGATGTATTTCCAGCCATGCGCGGCGTAGGACGGCATGTCGTCATACACCACCTTGCCGGCGCCGAGATTGTCGATATTGGCTTCGGCGTTGTCGTAGCGGATCAGCTTGTCGACCGCGATGACGTAGAGCGCGCCGTCGCGGAACGCGAGGCCGGTGGGCATGTTGAGGCCCTTGAGGATGGTCTTGACCTCCTTCTTGCCGCCATTGTCCTTGATCGCATAGACGTTGCCGAGGCCGAACGAGCCGACGAACAGCGTGCCCTTGTCGCCCCAGGCCATCTGCCGCGCCGCAAGCACGCCCGAGGCGTAGACCTCGATCTTGAAGCCCGCTGGCAATTTGATCTTCGGGATCAGCTTGGCGAGTTCGGCGTCGGTTGCGCCGGTCGGCGGGCCGGACGGCGGCGCCTGTCCCCTCTGCGCCTCGGTCTCGTCGCCGAGAAACCAGTCGGGCGGCGGGTTGGTCCAGAATTCCTTGGTGCCGGATTCGTATTTCTTGAGCGGCTTCTGTTGCGCGTTGGCCTGGCTGGCCCCCGCGACAACGAGGATCGCCGTGAGCGCAAGAACAGATCGATGGAAAGCCGATTTCATCGCGTCACTCCCTATGCAGCCTTGTGCGGCTGCGCCTGTTATTATTTTGAACGTTCGAGGCGAACTTGGTCAGGTGAGGTGGAATAGACCCTAAAATGGTAGCACATCCATTGCAGGAGAGAAGCGTAGGCTGCGCTACCCTGTCAGACGAAATTAGATTGAGTGGAAATATTCTTCGTCCGGTTTTGTTTCGGACTTTTTGCAAGGGAAGCGCTGCACCGCAATATTCGTTTCGAGCCAGCGCCGCGGCCGGATCGAACGGTGGCCGGGCGTCGAAGCACCTTGATCCGGAAGGCGAGGATCGCCACGGGATGAGAGCGCTACCGCGTGCGCTTCACCGTCAGCACGGCGGTGCCGCGGTTGTTGCGGTAGAGCAAATCGTAAAGACCGGGGATGCCGATCACGGCGTCGTTGACGAAGACGAACAGTTCTTCCTTGCCGTTCGGCGCAATCGTCGGCGTGATGTTGAACTGGATAATGTCGTCATAGGGATCTGGCTCGTAGGAGTCTTCTTCGCCGCCGACGTTACCAAAACGCAAAACGATGCGGAACCAGTCCTTGGATAATTCCCGCCGCATCGGCAGCAATAGCCAGAGATAGACGCGCTCGTACCATTGCGGCCGCTCTTTGCTGGAAAAGCCCCCGACCGGCGTGCCGATGCGGGCAAGGCCATTGAACCATTGCTTGTCTTGGCCGTTTTTGCCGCCGGCTTGAATGGTCACATAATAGCGGCCGCGATGCTGCAGCCAGGATGCCGGTCGCCTTGCACAAATCCGACGTCTCGAATTCGACGCGCGCGGTCTGGTTGACGGCGAGCACCGCGGGTTTCGGATCGGAATCGCGATGCACGCAGGTATATCCGGCCATGTCCCAGCCGTCGTAAGCAAGGTGGCTGACAAGCGCAAATCCGAGATAGACGAACACCGCCGCGAAGAAGCCCGGAGCGATCCTTTGCTTCAAAGTGTCCTGGATGCGGATGTAAAGCGGGCTGCTGCGCAGATCATAGATCCAGTTGTCAGGGAGCGCTGACGGCGCTCCCGGCGACTTCCGCCAGATCGAGGCCATCAGGTTCGACGTGCGGCCTGCGATCTTCGAGGACAGAACCAGCAGGCCTGTGACCAGGACAGCGATGAAGGCGAACCAGGCCGGCGCGCGCGCGTAACCGTCGATCCAGGTCGTCGCAAAGTCCGGCAGGAATCCGCCGACAAAGCGTACGAGGTGGGACACCCAGCGGATCGGACTGGTATATTCATCATAGCGTTGCGCGCTGCTGATGAGCGGAAAGACGAGCAGCCACAGCGTCGCGCCGACGGTGGCGAAATAGGTGATGCGGCGCAGCCAGACCCAGTTCCAGACATGCTCCTGCGCCAACGCGCGCTGCGCCGCGGCGGCGCTCGTCTCAAAGGGTTGCGTGGCGGGCGCGATGCTGAACTTGTCGGGCGCGACGATCTCGCCGTCCTCCTTGACGACGTCGTAATATGGCGGCAGGCCGACCGGCGCGTAGCCATGCGCGTTGTTCTCGATGCGCCGGAAGACGCTTTCGTGAATCTTGGCGCTGACGACGTCGACCTCGTCTTCTTCCAGCTTCTTCGGATAGAAGGCCGGCACCAGCTTGCGCGGCCCGTAGCGATAGTATCCGCCAAGGCCCTTGCGCGGATCGTACAGCCGTCCATCCTTGTCGCGCTTCGAGATCGCGTTCTTGAATGTATCGGGATCGGCAATCATGTGGTCGGGGCTCGGCGGCTGGCCCGCATAATCCGACTTGAATCTGAGCCCGCAGCGCCTCGCCTCGGTGATCATCCAGACGAAGGGGATGTGGGCCAGCGCATCGTCGGGATAGCCGCCGCCGACATTGGTATGCACGCCGGCGAACCAGACCTGGCTGATACGTTCGTCCTTGATGAAGCGCTTTGCTGTGGGATCCACCACCGCCGCGCCGCCATTGGTGCCGGCGGTCTCGTCCCAGAGCTGCGGGTGGAAGGTGGTGCGTTCCTCGTCGAGCGCCAGCGCTTGGCAAGCGCGCGCGACGCTCGCGGACAGATGCTTGCCCGGCAGCTCGAGCCGCCAGAGATATTTATGAATGCCGCGGGTCATTTCGTCGACCGGCATGCCGTAGGCGGCAACCGTGTCCCAGACGCCGATGAACCTGACCTTGACGTTCCTGCGAACCTCCTTGGGCGGGTAGTGCGGACCGAACTTGTTGCGGAACCACTGGTAGGGTGCTTCCAGCCTCAGGTCATGATAGCGATCCCGGCGATAGGCGCGGTAGGCCGCACTCGCGAGACTATGCAGTTCGGCTTCGTTATCGGCTTTGACCAGCCCTTGGCTGTCGATCAACCCCATCACGATCCGGATCGTAAAGGCACCGCGGCTGAAGCCGAAGCCGAACAATTCGTCGTCCGTGTCGCGATAATTCCGGCAGGCAAACTTGTAGAGCGCGATGACGTTGCGGCGCAGGCCGAGACCGAATGCGCCGCCAAGGATCGCCATCGGCTTGAACGACGAGGTGCCGACGCCGTCGTCATAGAACGCGACCTGGTCGTTGCCGGAAAGATCCAGCGCCTCGAAGGTGCGCCAGACATTGGTGCGCCAGACTTTTGCGGCGGAGTTACCGGTGCCGTCGGACAGCAGAATGATTTTTCGGCTCATGGGACATGCCTCGCCCGCGGCATGAAATGAACATGCAACCTAGGGTAACTACAGGTTGACACGTTCTCTTCGAATAGAGAAGCGTTCCGCGGGCAGGGCGCCGCCTGTCAATACGGCGGCTCGTCATAGACGGGCTTGCCGTCGATCAGCAGGCGCTTGATCGCGGCCTGGCCGGAAGGCGTCACGGCCGCGACCACCTCCAGCCGCGCCTTTTCGGTCGTCTCGATTTTCTTGCCCTCGCCCTGCGGCACGAAATAGCTTTCGATCCCGTATTTCACGAGGGCGGCACGGATTCCGGGTTTGCAAACTCTCAGCCCGCTCTCGTTGGGTGGGCAAACCGATCCCGCGTCCACCTTGCCCAGAATGACGATATCGGCGCCGGACACTGCCGGCCGCTCGGATGCGATCGCGACCGCCCTCGCCTTGCCGGTCTCGTCGGGCCGCAGGGTCACGAATACTTTTTGTCCCCGTTTGAACTCACTCGTTGCGTCCTTCGGCAAGTCAATTGACGAGATTCGATAATCGAGAATGACATAGTCGCCGCGAAACAGGTCGCGCGGGTCGACGGGCACGATCTCGAGCCGGACTTCCTGGCCGTTTCGCAATATTTCCGCGCGTTGATAGACCATCGCGAGGATCAGTCCGCAGAGCATCAGCACGGCGAGGATGTAGCGCGGGAGCAACGGCACGCGCCCGATCAGGCTGTCGACGGTGCTCATCAGGCCGCACTCCCAGAGGATTGTTCATTGGCACGGTTTGACCAGCTTGCGAGTTTGCGCGCCCCCAAGGCGAGACCCAGCAGCACGACACCGGCGGCAAGGAAGAACAGGGACTGGTCGAGCAATGTGCCGACCGTGCGCCAGAGCAGGATCAATATCGAAAAGCCGAACACCGCGTAACCGACCATGAAAAATGTCCGCAAGCCGACCAGCAGGCCGCCTGCGATCAAGGCCACCGCGCTGACGAGCACGGCGATGGGGATCAGCACGCGGCTCGGAATTGCGGGGCCGCCCGCCAGCATCAGCGGAATCGTCAAGCCAATGGCGCAGGCCGTGATGATCACAAGCCGCCCCTTGTCCCTGCCCCGCGCCAATCCCGCGAGGGCCGCGATCGCGAGCGCCGCGGCGACATAGGCAAGGCCGAGATGCGCATCGATGGCGTGCTCGAAGCGGACATATTTTTCCAGAACGAGTTCGATTTCAAAGCAGAGCAGCACGCCGAAGGCCCAGCCGCCCCATGGCAAGAGCGCCCGGAACTCGGCGGGCCAGTCGCGGTCCAGCGCCAGCAGCCCGATCGCTATATAGGCTATCGAGAACGCAATGCCGCCATGGATCAGCCGATCCGCCGGCGACCAGATCAGTGAGGCCAGCCAGACGCTCAGCGCCAGAACGGCCGCGTGCGCCACCAGGCGATTTTCGCGGCCCAGCGCCAAAGCAAATGCCGGAACGAACAGCAGGAAAAACGGCCAATGGATTTCGTGCCATTGCGCGTCGTCGGACCGCCCGAGCGTCCAAGCCGCCATCGCCGCAAAGGCAATCACGAGCGGGCCGCTCTTGCCGGTCAGCGCGGCCGCGATGAGCGCGCCGATCGCCACCAGCATCGCGCCCGCCGGCCAGTCGCCGGGCAGATGATACATCTGGCCGACCAGCGCCACGCCGGCGCCAAAGCACAGCGTGGCGAACGTCACGGCGGCATCGGCGCCCCAGGGGATCGCGCGCCGGCCGAGTAGCAGGGCAACGGGAAAACAGGCCGCAATCAGCGTGAGAATGCCGACCAGCCTGACCAGGCGTGGAATCTCCTGCCAGTTCGCGGCAACAAAGGCGCTGACGCTGGCCGCCAGCATCAGGGCGCCAAGCATCGCGAAGATGGCGGGCAGGCGCGAGGTCGCCTCTTCGCCAAATCGCGCCTTGCGGATGGAATGGGCTGCGTCGCCCGAGATCACGCCCTCTGCGACCCATTTGACCAGGTCCGCCTCAAGGCGCTGCCGATATCCTCGTTCAAACAATTGCCAGCCTCGCGTGTGTCACGATCCTTGCGGCGCGGCACAAGACGACGCTGCAATCCTTGGTATCAGAAGATGGCATGCAGGTTCGGTGGAAGAAGCAGGCCGCGGCGGCAGGTCGCCCGCCGCCACAAACGACAAAGCCGCCTGACGGCGGCTTGTCATTCAATCATCGGTTTGGCATGCGAGAAATCTTGGAGCGGGCGAAGGGGCTCGAACCCTCGACCCCGACCTTGGCAAGGTCGTGCTCTACCACTGAGCTACACCCGCATCCGAGATGTCGGCGATCGCTCGCCGGCAACGGCAGAGCTATGCCAAATGCAGGCCGTGAATGCAACAGTGCGAACGCGGCCGAAACCACCGAGATAGCCCGATTTTCTTAATTTATTGGCGTGAATCGGTCCGAAACGGCGCCCAAACCGCGGTAATCGGTTCCCCTGTCTCCTCAGCGCGAATTCCTGGGTCAAATTGCCGGGAATCCCGCCGATTCGGACTTCCGCCCGGATGCCCCCGATCCGCCCTCCCGGTCAATTCGTCGCGCCGGCTGGACACGTGATGGGGAGGCCGCCCATCGTTCGGAGCAGCACGCTGCGGGCCGGGCCGATTGAATTTTGTGACCCAAGCCGCCATCTAGCGGATGAGAACTTCGCGCCCTTCCGTGCTAGAAGGGCGCCAATCTCTGGGACAGCTTTCGAGACCAATTTTCAAGACATCAGGCGAGGATACATCGTGACGATAATTGAGCAGGGCGGCGGCCCCGCGCCGCAGGCCGTACCCGATCTGATCAAGGATACCACCACCCAGACCTTCGTGAAGGACGTCATCGAGGAATCGAAGCGCCAGCCGGTGCTGATCGACTTCTGGGCGGAGTGGTGCGGTCCGTGCCGTCAGTTGACGCCGATCATCGAGAAGGCCGTCCGCGCCGCCAAGGGCAAGGTCAAGCTGGTCAAGATGAACATCGACCAGCATCCGCAGATCCCCGGCCAGATGGGAATCCAGTCGATCCCGGCCGTGATCGCCTTCGTCAACGGCCAGCCCGCCGATGGCTTCATGGGCGCGGTGCCGGAGAGCCAGGTCACCGCCTTCATCGACAAGCTCACCAAGGGCATGGCCGCACCGGGCGAACCGAACATTGCCGAAATTCTCGCCGAGGCCGAAGCCGTGCTGGCGGAAGGCGACGCTCCTGCCGCGGCGCAGATCTATGCCGAGGTGCTGTCGATCGATTCCACCAATATCGCCGCGTTGGCGGGTCTTGCGAAATGCTACGTGACGACTGGTGCCATCGAGCAGGCCAAGCAGACCATCGCGATGGTCCCGGAATCCAAACGCAATGACGCCGCCGTCAAGGCCGTGCAGGTCTCGATCGATCTCGCCGAACAGGCGCAATCGGTCGGTCCGGTCACCGAGTTGGAACAGAAAGTCGCCGCAAACCCGCTCGATCATCAGGCCCGATTCGATCTGGCGACCGCGCTCAACGCCCAAGGCAACCGTGCCGAAGCGACCAACCAGCTGCTCGAAATCGTCAAGCGGGACCGCAAGTGGAACGAGGATGGCGCGCGCAAGCAGCTGGTGCAGTTCTTCGAAGCGTGGGGCGGGGCCGATGAAGCGACCGTGGACGGACGCAGGCGGCTGTCGACGATCCTGTTCTCGTGAGTTGCGTATTCCGCAACCGTGGACGCCGGTTTTGGATTAAGAATACGCACAAGACATAGACATCTCATGCAGTAGAGCCGGGGCCGCAGATGCCGATCAATGCCGAATACCGCGGACCCGGCGAGCTTCCCGAAATCATTCCGGTGTTTCCGCTACCGGGTGCACTGCTGCTGCCGCGCGGCCAGATGCCGCTCAACATCTTCGAGCCGCGCTATCTGGCGATGGTCGACGACGCGCTGCGCGACGGTCACCGCCTGATCGGGATGATCCAGCCGGATATTTCCCACAGCAAGGACGAAGCGCGGCCGATGCTGTTCAAGGTCGGCTGCGTCGGCCGCATCACCCAGCTCGCCGAATCCGGCGACGGTCGCTACATCCTCGAACTCACCGGCATCTCGCGCTTTCGGGTGGTCGAAGAGCTGACGGTGCTGACCGCGTACCGGCAATGCAAGGTGGATTTCTTCCCCTTTGTTGACGACTTCACCGCGCGCAAGGGCGAAGAAGCCGTCGACCGCGAGGCGCTGCTCGAGGTGCTGACCGATTTTCTCAACGCCAACAATTTGAAGGTGGATTGGGAAGGCATCGAGAGCGCGCCCAACGAGGCGCTGGTCAATGCGCTGGCGATGATGTCGCCCTATGGGCCCGCCGAAAAGCAGGCGATGCTGGAAGCGCCCGATTTGAAGACGCGCGCGGAAATCCTGATCGCGGTGACCGAGATGGACCTCGCCAAGAAGCGCACCAGCGGCGGCGATACCGGACTGCAGTAGACCGCGCCGGCTACGCCGCGTTCGCGGCTGCCTTGGCCCGCGAGCGCACCATTTTCGCGACTTCGGCGCTCGTTACCGGCGGACTGAAATAATAGCCTTGCGATTCGAGGCAGGCCTCTCCGCTGAGGATGTCCCATTGTTCCTTGGTTTCCACGCCTTCTGCCGTCGTGGTCTTGCCGAGGCTTACGGCAAATCGAACCACTGCGCGCGCGATGACGCGGGATTCTTTCTTCGGACTCGTCAGCTCGCTGACGAAGCTGCGGTCGATCTTGATCTTGTCGAATGGAAACTTTTGCAGGAAGCTCAGGGATGAATAACCGGTGCCGAAATCATCCAGGGCAATTCGAACGCCCAGTTCGTGCAGCTGACCGAGCGCAGCGAACACGGCTTCGCTGTCGTGCATGATGGCCGTTTCGGTAACCTCGAGTTCGAGCCTTTGCGGCGCAATTCCCGAACCAGCCAGGGCGCTGATAATGACCCGAACCAGGTCCTTGCTTCTGAACTGAGCCGGAGACAGATTTATCGCGATCTTGAGATGGGCAGGCCATTTTGCCGCCTCCGCGCACGCCGTCCGCAATACCCACTCTCCGATCGGCACGATCAAGCCGGTTTCTTCCGCGAGCGGGATAAAATCGCCCGGCATGACCCAACCGCGCTCGGGATGATGCCAACGCAGCAGCGCCTCAAAGCCGCTGATCTTGCCGTTCTTGAAGTTGACGATCGGCTGGTAGCGGAGTTCGAACTCATTATTGAAAATCGCGCTCCGCATATCCCGTTCGAGGTTGCGGCGGGCATGCATCAGTTCGTCGAGTTCGGGCTCGAAGAAGCGGAAGGAACCACGCCCGCCATTCTTGGCGGAGTACAGAGCGAGGTCCGCTTTCTTGAGAATCTCATCGGAATCGGTTCCGTCGCGTGGCGCGACGGCAATGCCGATGCTGGTTCCGACGGTGACCCGGTGATCGCCAAGATCGAAAGGCTCGCAAAGCGCAGCCTTGATGCGTTCGGCGAGCGCCACGGCTTCCACCAGCGGATTTTCCACGCACTCAATGACGGCGAACTCGTCGCCGCCCAGCCGCGCGACCATCGCCGTTTCCCTGACGCACCCCAGCAGCCGCGCCGCAACGGCTTGCAACAGGGCGTCTCCCGTGGGGTGCCCCAGCGTGTCGTTGACCTCCTTGAAGCGGTCAAGATCAAGCATGAGCACCGCGAGATCGGCGCCTCCCCTGCGCGTGATGGAAAGGGCGAGCTCCAGGCGCTTCCTCAGCAGGACGCGGTTTGGCAGATCGGTCAGCGCGTCATGATGGGCCATATGCGTGATCTTGGCCTCGGACCTGCGCTGCTCGGTGACGTCCTGGTGCGTCGCCACCCAGCCGCCACCGGGCATCGGTTGCCTCGTAACGCAGATCAATCGACCATCGGCGAGCTCGTCGACTCGGCTTGCCGGGACGTTGCTTGGCAGCGCATTCAGGGCCGACATCACCTTTGCGGCGCCGTCATTGGTGCCGGTCTTGAGGATGCCGTTGCTGATGCGATGCTCGATGATTTCGCGGTGTGATGTTCCCGCCCGCAACAGTTCCGGCGGCAGCTGATACATCTTCGCGTATCGATCGTTGCAGACGACAAGCCGCTTCTCCGCATCGAACATGCAGAGACCCTCGCCCATGTTATTGATCGCCGAATCCAGCCTGAGCTTCTGCTCCTGCAATTCTCTTTGGGAGCCTTCGACCTGCTGTCGCGCGTGCGAGAGCTGATCGATGATTTCCTCGAATTTGCGCGTCCGGTTGGCGAGGCGGCGATCCGCCAGCACGCCGACCAGGCTCATCCCGAGCACCGACAGCGCCACGCCCGCAATCGCGACGGCGAGAAAGGCGGGAGAAAGTGACATCTCGTCAGGTGCCCGCGTCGGATCGGGGACAATTTCTACCGCGCCCATCGCCGTGAAATGATGCGAGACAATTGCGAGCGTCAGGAAAACCGCCGCGACAAATGTTCCCCACAAATCCTTGTAGCGGACCGCGAACGCGAGCGCCGCATAACCGAACGCCATGCCTATAAGGATGGAGGCGAACACGAGATCGAGCGACCAGGTGACCCGGCCCGGGACTTCGAGCGCCCACATGCCGAGATAGTGCATGCTGGCAATGCCCGCGCCGATGATTCCACCGCCGATGGGCGCACGCCACCGGCCGGGCGCATTGGCGGAGAAGCCGAACCCGCCGGACGTCAGTATCATTGCCACGGCGAGCGACAGTGCCGTCAAGGCCACGCCGTATCCGGTCGTAACACCGGGCTCGTAAGCGAGCATCGCGATGAAGTGCGTCGCCCAGATCCCGTACCCGATCGCGGCGCCCGCAATTGCAATCCAGATCAGCCGCGTCCTGGATTGCGACGAGATCGCGCGATGAAAGATATGGATGGCGACGACGCTTGCGACAAAGCAAACGAGGCCGGCGAGGAGAACAAATCGCCAGTCGTGTTCGACCGTAAGGCAGCTAAGAACGCGGAACATGTCATTCGGCCATGGTTGTACCTCACCATGGTTACCCGCGCTGGCTATTCGACTCCTTAATTTTCTTGCAGGTTCCGAGGGCGTAGTTATCCGCACGTAAAGAGCGAATGTATAATGGTTGAATACATCAGGGATTCTACGGAAAACCTCGATCTATCTGCCCGTTAGTGTGCATTTGATTGATTGAATCGCTCGATCCGGAACCGCGTGCGGGGCTACTTTCGCGCTGAGCGAAAGCGGGACTGGCGAGGAAGCGCAGCCGTAGTAGTACGGAACTTTCCGTGGTGATACGGGGCTGCGGCAGCGTTGGCGTTAATGCGTTCGCTGCGATCATATCGGAGAGAAAAACGGTTCGTATTCACGGGGTGCTCCAACTCGGCACCAATCCCCACTTCGCCTCGATAATGCCGAGGCGCGTGCCCGGCGCGACGTATCGCATATCGGCACCAAGGGCGAGCTGGAAGCCACCGCCCAGCGCAATGCCGTGAACGGCGGCGATCACGGGGTCGGGTAGCTCGCGCCATAGCCAGACGATGTGCTGCACAAAATTGGCGACACCGTGCGTGCGCCGGTCGAGCCCGGCGAACGGCAGGAGAGCACCGCCGTTTGCCACCGCGGCAGTTCTTTCGACGTCGGGCGATGCCTAATATCCCGCGACCGCCAGTGCGACGACGGCGGTCAGCGCCTTCCATCCAAAACCGCGTCCGCGCGACCACCACGCATTCGCCGCGGCGGCAAAGGCGTAGATCGCGATCACGGTAATGACGATCCAGTGCCGCGCGCTCTCGGAGCCGAAGGAAGGCGCTGCAATCAGCAGCACGGCGCCGCCGATCCACGCCACGGTGCCGGCCTGCCACACCAGCCGGATCAGGGTCCGCAGGCTTTCGGGCTGGATGGTCGCTTTGGCGAACACCTTGGTTTCGCCGAGCACGCCGTGAATCAGGGACACCGCAATTCCGGCGACGCCGGCGCATTGCAGAATGATATCGCGCATCGGATGATGCCTCCATACAGTTGTGTATGGTTATGCGCCGGGGGCTTGGCGGCTGTCAATACAGTGGTGTATGGTGAGATGTCGCAGGACGGGAACATGGGCGATCACCTCTCGGGGCAGGATTGGGTCGACCAGGGTCTGAAGACGCTGGCGAAAAGCGGCTTCACGGCGCTGAAGGCGGAACCGCTGGCCAAGGCGATGGGGGTGTCGCGCGGCAGTTTCTACTGGCATTTCGCGGATATTTCCGCGTTCCATGCCGCGATCCTCAAGCAATGGCGCGAAATCGCCGCCGAACAGATCATCGCCGGGGTCGAGGCCGCATCAAAGGAAGAGAATCCGCTCGAGGTGCTGCTGCGCCGGGTGTTCGGCGCAAGACTGGCGCTGGAAAACGCGGTCCGCACCTGGGCCAGCGTCGATCCCGCGGCGCGGGCGGCGGTGCAGGCGATCGACCGCCGCAGGCTCGGCTATGTCGAGAGCCTGTTGACGCAGTCCGGCCTATCCGCGGAGGTGGCCCGCGCCCGCGCGCAAATCCTCTATTGGGCGTTTCTCGGGTTTGCCCTGTCGGACCAGCCGCTGCCGAAAGCGCAGCAACAGGCCATGCTCGACGAAATGCTGCGGATAGCCACCTCGCGATGACAAGTTTGGTGTGCTAAGGGACCGGCCAAGCTGGAGATCACAAATGAATTCGACCGAACGCCTCGACAGCACCGTCGATCCGAAATTGCTGGAAATCCTGGTGTGCCCGATCACCAAGGGCCCGCTGGAGTTCGACGCCGCCCGCCAGGAGCTGATCTCGCGTTCCGCCAAACTCGCCTACCCGATCCGCGACGGCATCCCGATCATGCTGCCGGAAGAGGCGAGGAAGATCGATTGAAGCGGGCGAATAGTGAGTGGCGAATGGCGAATAGGAAAACCATTCGCCATTCGCGTCCTTACAACGCCTCGCCCTTCAGCAGCCGCGGCACTTCGCCTGATAAGCCCGCGGCCTGGCGGATGAACAGGCTTTTCAGCGGCGGCGCGCGGTCGACCAGGCCCAATCCGATGTCGCGCACGGTGCGCAGCAGCGTCGATTCGTTCGAGAACAGCAAGTTCAGCGAGTTGGTCGCAACGCCCATTGCCATGGTGTCGAACCGGCGCCAGCGCTGGTAGCGTTCGAGCACGTCGGCCTGGCCGAGATCCATGCCGAGCCGCGCCGCATCGACCACAACTTCGGCCAAGGCAGCGACATCCTTCAGCCCCATATTGAGGCCCTGCCCTGCGATGGGGTGGATCACATGCGCGGCGTCGCCGATCAGCGCCAGACGTTCGGCGATGAAGGAGCGCGCGACGAAATAGCCGAGCGGAAACGCGCGCGGCTTGTCGAGCGCCTTGACCTCGCCGAGATGCAGGCCGAAGCGCTGCTCGAGCTCGCCGTGAAATTCGTCCTCGCCGAGCGCGGTGATGCGGGCGGCCTCGGTGCGGTTCTCGGTCCACACCAGCGACGAGCGCTTTCCGGTCAGGGGCAGGATCGCGAACGGTCCTGCCGGCAAAAAATGTTCTTCGGCGCGGCCACCATGATCGCGCTCATGGCCGACGGTGAAGACGATGCCGGATTGATCATAGTCCCAGCCATGGGTGGCGATCCCGGCGCGTTCGCGCAGCTTTGAGCGCGCGCCGTCGGCGGCGACCAAAAGGCTGGCTTCGATGATCGTGCCGTCCGCCAGCGTCACGTCGACGCCGTCGGTGCGTGAATCGAACGAGGCCACGGCGGTGGCACGCAGCTCGATGCCCTCGGCCTCGGTCCGCGCCACCAGCGCATCGATCAGATAGCGGTTCTCGACCATATGCGCGAAGGGCTCGCCGGGCTCGACATTGCCCGCGAAGGTGAGGAACACCGGACGGGTGGCGTCTTCCAGCCTGGAATCGGTGACGACCATGTCTGTTATCGGCTGCGCGGTGGGCGCGATCTGGCCCCACACGCCGAGTGCCTCGAACAGCCGCCGGCAGGCGGCGACGATCGCGGTGGCGCGCGGATCGCGGCTCGGCTTTGAGGCCAGCGCCGGATCGGCCACGATGACCGGAATATCGCGGCCCAGGCCCTGACGCAGCGCCAGCGCCAGCGCCAGCCCCGCAAAGGCGCCGCCGCAGATGACAATACTTCGCTGTGCCGGCATGCAATCCTTACTCGCGGGTCATGGTCTGTACTTGCTACATGACTATAGCTGGGTGAAACAGAGGCCTGAAACAAGGCCAAACCGTCATTCCGGGGCACGCGCCTTCGCGTGAACCTCAGATGTGCTATCGCACATCGGGGAATCTCGAGATTCCGGGTTCGATACTGCGTATCGCCCCGGAATGACCCAAGCAACCGAAAGTGCCGCCATGTCCGCAAGCGTGACCGACCTGATTTCGATCCTCGACATCGAACCGATCGAGGTGAATTTGTTTCGCGGCAACAGCCCGAAAACCGCGTGGCAGCGGGTGTTCGGCGGCCAGGTGATCGGACAGGCGATGGTGGCGGCGTGCCGCACCGTCGAAGGCCGGCTGCCGCATTCGCTGCACTGCTATTTCATCCTGCCGGGCGACCCGCAGGTCCCGATCATCTACCAGGTCGAACGCTTGCGCGACGGCAAGAGCTATTCGACCCGCCGCGTCACCGCCATTCAACATGGCAACGCGATCTTCTCGATCATGGTCTCGTTCCATGCCGAGGAGGAAGGCGCCTTCAACCACCAGGACAAGATGCCGGACGTGCCGCCGCCGGAAAAGCTCTCCGCCGAAGAAGTGGCGAAACAGCCGGTGTTCAAGGAGATGCCGGAGTTCATCCAGCGCTATTACGAGATGGACCGGCCGATCGAGTTGCGACCGGTCGAACTCGGCCGCTATTTCGGCGAGAAGATCGACGACGGCCGCATCAATGTCTGGATCCGCACCGCGGCAAAATTCCCGGACGATCCGGCGCTGCATATGTGCGCGCTGGCCTATGCGTCGGATTTCTCGCTGCTCGATGCCGTGATGGCGCGCTACGGCCGCACGCTGTTCGACAGCAACGTGATGCCGGCCAGCCTCGATCACGCGATGTGGTTTCACCGGCCGTTCCGCGCCGACGAATGGCTGCTTTATTCGCAGGATTCACCGAGCGCACAGGGCGGCCGCGGCTTGGCCCGCGGCCTGATCTTCAAGCCCGACGGCACGCTGGTGGCGTCGGTGGCCCAGGAAGGCTCGATTCGCCAGCGCCGGACATAGCGTTTTCAAGCGATTGCGCCTTACCCGTTCGGCTGCGCGCCTCGCTCGGCCAACACCGTCTGCGACGCCAGCCACTGCCACATCCATCGATACACCCATGGAATCGGGATGATGAAGATCGACGCAACCGCCGCCACGATCGCACGCCACAGGAACTCCAGTCCGGTGCCGATGAACAGCACTTCGCGCTGCGTACCCTGAATGTTGCGGCAGAACCACCGCATCATCGCGGTATACACCCACGCCCAGCCGATGATCGTAAAGATCGCGAGCACCCCGAGGATCGAGTATCCCAGAAAGGCCAAGACCGAGCCGGTGAAGCTGAGCCCGAGCGGCTGTCCGTTGGACGCGAGGTTCGCGACGAACCATTTGGCGAACAGCCAGTAGAGCACGATCTGGAGAAGGTTTATCAGATTGCTGAGAATGTCGCTGCCGAGGAAGGCGACGGCAATAACGATCGCGATAAATCCGAAATACCAGGGAACGATGGTCATCGCATTGCCGGTGAAGCTGAGGTTCGGACGGCCCGGCACCTTTACGCACGGCACGATCCAGTTGAGATACCAGACCAGGACCCACGGCGCCGGAATCACCAGCACCATTCCGATAATCATCACGAGGCTGCGCCAGACAAACTCCAGGATGCCGAAATCGATCGACAGCGGGCCACCCCCGTAACCGCCTCCGCCCGCATAACCGCCAGCGCCGCTGCTCATCGGCGGCGGGCCGCCCGGTTGCGCAACCGACGGCGGGGCGCCACCCGCCGGCATCAGGCCGGGAATTTCGCCCGCGCGCTGCCAGCCGGACATTCCCTCGGACCAGACCAGCGTGTCGGCCCTGACTGTCCCCCTCGTGATGAGATCGCGCAGCTGGGCTTCAGGAAAGGGCCCCTGTTGCTGGCCATTCGCTGCATAAAACCACGATCGGTTCGACATTTTTAATCCCTTTGGTCGTGGAAACGGCGGAAGCCGGCGGGGCGGCTGGCGAAAAACCCATTCTGTCGGAGGATCATATTCCCTGTACAGTGACCGAGGTCACCGCTTGCAAATGTTTTCCCCTTAAACCTGCAAGTTTTTTGTGCCATTTGCATAGAAAGATGCCAGATTTGGATTTTGGCAGCGCGCCGCCGGGCGGCCTGCCTGCCGAACACGCCCGAAAGAACGTCAAAAAGACCGCCTGGAAAGACCGTCCAAAAGACCATCCGAGAACTTCCAAGAGAAACTTCCAAGAGAAACGTCCAAGAGTGCATCCCAAGAGACATGAAGGCCTGACCATGAAACTCGTCGTCGCGATCATCAAACCATTCAAACTTGACGAGGTGCGTCAGGCGCTGACGGCCATCGGCGTGCACGGCATGACCGTCACCGAGGTCAAGGGGTACGGCCGCCAGAAGGGCCACACCGAAATCTATCGCGGCGCCGAATATGTCGTGAACTTCCTGCCCAAGCTGCGCATCGAAATCGCGGTCGCCTCCGACGTCGCGGACAAGGCGGTCGAGGTCATCACCGCACATGCGCGCACCGGCCAGATCGGCGACGGCAAGATCTTCGTGACGCCGATCGATCACGCACTTCGCATTCGCACCGGGGAAACCGACAGCGACGCGCTCTAAAGTTTTCAGTTCAGTTCAACGCGCGCGGGCAACGACGCCTGACGCGCGAACAAAAAACGACAACAGAACGACAACAGGCCGGGGAAATTCCATGGGGGCACTCTCGATTCGTGCAGCGAAGATCGCTGCGCTCAGCATTCTTGCGATGAACGTCTGGCCGGCGACACCGGCCTTTGCGCAGACATCGACCATCAACGCGGCCGACACCGCGTGGATGATCGTCGCCACCGCGCTCGTCCTGATGATGACGATACCGGGCCTGGCGCTGTTCTATTCCGGCATGGTGCGCAAGAAGAACGTGCTGGCGACAATGGCGCAGAGCCTCGCTGCGGTCGCGATCATCTCCATTCTATGGGTGTGTTTCGGCTATTCGCTGGCGTTCGTCGGCGAAGGTCCCTGGATCGGCACGCTCGACCGCTGGTTCCTCATCGGCGTCACCATGGACAGCGTCCACCCGGCGGCGACGACGATTCCGGAAATACTGTTCGTGCTGTACCAGATGACGTTTGCGATCATCACGGTGGCGCTGGTGGCGGGCGCGGTGGCCGACCGGATGCGGTTCTCGGCCTATCTGCTGTTCTCGATCGGCTGGTTCATGTTCGTCTATGTGCCGCTGGCGCATTGGGTGTGGGGCGGCGGCTTCCTCGCCACCATGGGCGTGCTGGATTTTGCCGGCGGCCTCGTCGTGCATCTGTCCGCCGGCATCGGCGGTCTGGTTGCCGCCAAGGTGATGGGTCAGCGTCACGGCTATGGCAGCGACAATCTTTCCCCGTTCGACCTGTCGCTCGCCGTCATCGGCACCGGCTTGCTGTGGGTCGGCTGGTTCGGATTCAACGGCGGCTCGGCGCTGGCGGCGAATTCACGCGCCGTGATGGCCATCACCGCAACGCATCTGGCGGCCTGCGCCGGCGCGCTGACCTGGGGCGCGATCGAATGGGCGACGCGGCGCAAACCCTCCGTGCTCGGCATGATCTCCGGCGCGATCGCCGGCCTCGGCACGATCACGCCGGCCTCCGGTTACGTCGCACCGTGGCATGGAATCATCATCGGCATTGTGGCGGGTCTGGTTTGCTTCTGGGCCTGCACCTGGCTCAAGCACCGTTTCAAGTATGACGATTCGCTCGACGTGTTCGGCGTCCACGGCATTGGCGGCATGACCGGCACCCTGCTCGCCGGCGTGTTTGCAACGTCAGCCATCGGCGGCAGCGCCGGCCTGATCGAGAACAACCCGCAGCAGGTGCTGATCCAGCTCTACGGCATCGGCGTCACCCTGGTGTGGTCGGGCGGCGTCACCTATGTGCTGCTCAAACTGGTGAGCGCGTTCGTGCCGCTGCGGGTGTCACTGCAGCAGGAGCTGGAAGGCCTGGATATTTCGCAGCACGGCGAGGCGCTTCAGTAGAACTACCCATCTAGAATAGCGGCTTCCTGCCCTCGCACTGGGCAGGATTATGTCCGGAGTCTGGCGTGCCCGCGCCTTGACCAGTCATGCCTATTTTTTAAGCGCGACGGAATAGCGCAGTTTGGTTCCCCTCCCCGAAAGGCCGAAAAGGCCCGGATTCATAAACTGTTAGGGAAATCCGCCGTTCTGGCACGGCATTTGATTCTAAGGGTCCTGGCTGTGCCCGCGAAGTGAACTTCTCCGCGTGGTGAACCTCAGTCGAGAACGCCCGGTCCGTCTGAACCGGGCCAAGCGGGGATAGGACCCATGAAAATTGTTATGGCGATCATCAAGCCATTCAAACTCGAAGAAGTCCGGGACGCCCTGACCGCCATTGGCGTTCACGGTCTCACGGTGACGGAAGTCAAAGGCTATGGTCGGCAGAAAGGCCACACGGAAATCTATCGCGGCGCTGAATACGCGGTGAGCTTCCTGCCCAAGATCAAGATCGAGGTCGCGGTGGCCTCGGATCAGGTCGACAAGACCATCGACGCCATCACCTCGGCAGCAAAAACCGGACAAATCGGCGACGGCAAGATCTTCGTCATCAACCTCGACCATGCGGTTCGCATCCGCACCGGTGAGGCGGATGCCGCGGCACTCTGATCTCGCGCTCAACCCAGACACTCAGGAGTACAACAAATGACGTTCAAACGTCCCTATAGCGCGGGACTGACGGCCCTCGCCGTCGGCATGTTCGCCGCAACCTCCGCTTACGCGGAAGCCACTGTCAACAAGGGCGACAACGCCTGGATGCTCACGTCGACGGTGCTGGTGCTGTTGATGACGATCCCCGGCCTTGCACTGTTCTATGGTGGTCTGGTCCGCTCCAAGAACATGCTCTCGGTCCTGATGCAGGTTTTCTACACCGTCTGCATCGTCGTCCTGATCTGGGCGGTCTACGGCTACAGCCTCGCCTTCACCGGCGGATCGGACTTCATCGGCGGCTTCTCCAAGGCGTTCCTGAAGATCGCGCCGGAAGGCAAGACGATTCTCGACGCTCAGGCGGCGACCTTCTCCGCCGACGTCAACATCACCGAGCTGATCTATATCTGCTTCCAGATGACCTTCGCGTGCATCACCCCCGCACTCATCGTCGGCGCCTTCGCCGAACGCATGAAGTTCTCGGCTGTCGCGCTGTTCGTACCGCTCTGGGTAACCCTGATCTATCTGCCGATCGCGCACATGGTTTGGTACTGGGCTGGACCGGACGCGATTACTGCCGCGCTCAAGACCTTCGAAGCCGCGACGGACAAAGCGGCTGCGCAGGCCGCCTTCGATGCGGCGAAGACCGCCTTCGGGGATGACCAGGGCTGGATCTTCAAGAAGGGCGCGATCGACTTCGCGGGCGGCACCGTGGTGCACATCAACGCCGGCATCGCCGGTCTCGTCGGTGCGCTCCTGATCGGCAAGCGCGTCGGTTACGGCAAGGAGCTGATGGCCCCGCACTCGCTGACCATGACCATGATCGGCGCTTCGCTGCTCTGGGTCGGCTGGTTCGGCTTCAACGCCGGATCGAACCTCGAAGCCTCCGGCGGCGCCGCGCTCGCCATGACCAACTCCTTCGTTGCAACGGCAGCGGCGGCGATGGCCTGGATGTTCGCGGAATGGATCGTCAAGGGTCATCCTTCCGTGCTCGGCGCGTTGTCGGGTGCGGTGGCGGGCCTGGTGGCGGTTACGCCCGCGGCCGGTTACGCTGGTCCAATGGGCGCGATCGTGCTCGGTCTCGTGGTCGGAATCGTCTGCCTGTTCTTCTGCACCGTGGTGAAGAATGCGCTCGGCTATGACGACTCGCTCGACGTGTTCGGCGTCCACTGCGTCGGCGGCATCGTCGGCGCGCTCGGCACCGGCATCCTGGTGAACCCGGCACTCGGCGGTACCGGTGTCATGGACTACACCATCGGCAAGATCGCGGAATACGACTTCGCAGCCCAGATGGTCTCGCAGCTCTGGGGCGTCTGCACCACGTTGGTGTGGTCGGGCATCGGTTCTGCCATCCTGTTCAAGGTCGTCGATGTCATCGTCGGCCTGCGCGTCAACGTCGAGACCGAACGTGAAGGCCTCGATGTCACCGAGCACACCGAACGCGCCTACAACATGTGAGTTCTCCCGGGGTGCGATCCCCAAGGGGTCGCACCCACAACTCCGGTTCGGGCACATACCCGGCAATGCCCTGACCGTTGAGGGGCTCCAGCGCAAGTTGGAGCCCCTTTCTTTTTTTTGGAGTTTGGAAATTGAATCGAACTTGAGTAGACGCTTGAGTGGCAACATGGCATCGGAAGCCTTCACCGAGGACTGTCGATGACGCTCCCCCCGCTTCACGTCGTATTCACGCCCTCCGGCGCCGGCAGTCTGAGGCAAGCTCTTGCGAATGCCGGCCGCGACGATCAGGTCATTCCTCTTTCGACCACCTTGGCTTCGGACCCATCAACCCTCCCGATCTGCCGCTCCGATCGAAATGGGTGGAGAACGAACTTGGCTGGACGGGATGGAATGACATCACTCCCGAAACAGAAGCGTTCTGGCGCGAGGCGCTTTCCCCTGGCCGTCGAAAGGTCGCGTGGACGTCGCGGCGATCGACCGTGGAGTATGCGGGCTTTCTCGAATGGCTGTGGCGAATGGAAGACGCGCCATGCGACGTGGTCGATCTGAGTGAGGTCAAGGTGCCTCGCAACTCCGGGCAAGACCCGACACCGCCGTCGACCTTGGCCATTAGTCTTGGCATTATTCCGACAGACATAATTGGCCAAGACAAGCTATGGAGCTTGGCCGAGCCGCTGCAGGCCGCCGCGCGGTTGCGATATCGCGATCTGTGGCAGCAGCTTCGTTCCGAGAACGCGCCGCTGCGCGTCATCGAAGGCACGGAACTCGTGTCGGCGCCCATTTCGTATTTCGATACGCGGTTGATGTCTTGCGCAACGAACGACTGGCAGAAGGTGGCAAGGATCGTCGGGGAGATTTTGGCTGCAGAAATGGATGATGAAGTCCTTCAGGTCGGCGATCTTGTGCTGGCGGCACGCATCGACGCCTTGGTCGAGAGCGGCTGTCTGGAAATTCAGGGCAAATCTGCGCTCGACATGCGCGACAGTCAGGTGAGGCTACCGGGGGCGAAATAGAACACCTTTTGCGGGATTGCGTGTCATCACCCAAATCTCGCACTGAGTTTCGGAAACAGGTCGTAAACCTTGTCCTCCTGCCACTCGGTTCCGGATGGCTGAGCTGGCGCACTCCGCGCCGGTAGGTTGCCGCCAACCGCTTCAACGCCATCGGTGACGGCGTATTGATAGCCTTCGTAGAACCAGTCCAATTCATCAAAGCCGTCGTCCGCCAGGGAGTCCGGATCCGACAGCGCGCGCTTGAACGCCTGGCGTCCCCGGGAAATCAACGCGGCGCGAAAATCGGAGAAGGTGTCGTCGCTGCAGCCACCATTGATGACGTAAGCCGCGCCCCACAGCGGCCAGTCATAAGCCTGATCCATCTTTTCATTGAACAACCGCGCAAACTCGAGCGCCTCGTCCTTCGGCAGCGCCGCGAATTGCTGGCGCAGCGCGTCGCATTTCTGATCCATATCGCCACCCGAACTATCGTGCGCGCGCTGCACGATTTTCCAGAATCCGTCCTCGTCCATTACGTGCTCCTGCCAGCAAACTCGCCTTCGTCGTCCTGCACAAGCTAATCCGGGAATGGCTGAAATCACGATGGAACAGAAACCAGAGCTAAAAAAGCATTGCCAAATCCTGCTCACGGCGCAGAATTGACTGCAACGATAACCGGGAGGATGTCATGAAACTCGAAGGCGGATGCTATTGCGGCAAGGTGCGCTATCAGGCCGAGGGCGACCCGATGATGAAAGCGCAGTGCCATTGCCGCGAATGCCAGTATATCACTGGCGGCTCGACCAACATGTTCCTGGTGATGCCGATCGCCGGCTTCAAATACACCAAGGAGACTCCCAAGCAGTTCAAGCGCACCGACCTGGAACGCGCGGTGACGCGGGAGTTCTGCGCCGAATGCGGCACCCACGTCGTGACGCGGCCACCGGGACTGCCAGGTGTCGTGGTGAAAGTCGGCACGCTCGACGACCCCTCCCTGTTCGACGGCCCGCAGATCGCGATCTACACCGTCGACAAGCAGCCCTACCACCACGTCCCCGAGGGCATGCCGAGTTTCGAGCGGCTGCCGCAAAGGTAGGTGTCGTTCGTCATTGCGAGCGAAGCAAAGCAATCCATAGCGCGGCATAGCGGCTCTAGATTGCTTCGTCGCTTTCGCTCCTCGCAATGACGCTTAGCTGCGACAAAACAACCCGACGGGCAAATCAATTCCGAGTTTCAGAAATCGTGTCAAGTAGAAAATTTCCGTAAATCAAAAATATTTCTGTAGTCGGCCGACCCAAATCAGTGCGCATCTATCGCCATCCCGCCCTG